>NZ_JACVTV010000115.1:0-13842 GCF_016624625.1 Stenotrophomonas sp. S41
CTTCGGCATTCACCATCACGCCATCGAAGAACGCATCGACCTGCGGACGCAGGCGGGCCAGGCGCGCCAGCACGGCCACATAGTCCTTCTGGTGCAGGCTGGCGCCGGTGTCGTCGATGGCCGCGGTGACCGCTTCGGCCAGCGCGCGCTCGGCGTCTTCCTGCAGCAGCGACGCATCGATCTGGCCCGGGATGTCGCCTTCGGCCTTGCGGAGGATGTTGCGGATGCGCTTGTTGGCCGCTGCCAGCGCCTCGGCTTCCGGCAGCGCGGCAAACGTGCCGATTGCGTCAAGGCGACGGTCGAAGTCATACAGCGAGGCCGGCTTCAGCTCGGCCACGGCGTTGAAGTGCGTGGCCGGCACGCCCTTGTCGCTGTAGTAGCCCTTCAGGCGGTCGAGGATGAAGTCATACAGCTCGCCCACGTCGGCCTGCACGTTGCGCGCGGCCAGGCCGGCGTTGGCGCTGGCCAGCAGCGCGCGCAGGTCCAGCTCGAAGCCGCTTTCGATGATGGTGCGGGCCAGGCCCAGCGCGTTGCGGCGCAGGGCGAACGGGTCCTTGTTGCCGGTCGGCTTCAGGCCTGCGGCGAAACCGCCGGCCAGGGTGTCCACGCGCTCGGCGATCGCCAGCACCTTGCCCAGCGCCGACAGCGCGATGTCATCGCCACCGAAGCGCGGCTGGTAGGCCTCGTCGATGGCCAGCGCCACGTCCGGCGATTCGCCACCGGCCACGGCGTAGTGGCGACCGGCGATGCCCTGCAGTTCCGGGAATTCATTGACCATGCGCGACTGCAGGTCGTTCTTGGCCAGCTGTGCTGCACGCTTGGCCAGCACCGGGTCGGCACCGACCTGCGGCGCGATCACTTCGGCCAGCGCCGAGACGCGCGCCACCTTGTCGGCCACGCTGCCCAGCTTGGCCTGGTAGGTCACGGTCTTCAGGCCGTCGCCCATCGATTCCAGGCCCTGCTTCAGGTCTTCGTCGAAGAAGAACTTGGCATCGGCGAAGCGCGGGCGGATCACGCGCTCGTAGCCCTTGGCCACTTCGGCCACGTCCTTCGATTCGATGTTGGCGATGCCGATGAACTTCTCGGTCAGCTTGCCGCTGTCATCCAGCACCGGGAAGAACTTCTGGTTGATCTCCATCGTCTCGATCAGCGCTTCCTGCGGCACGGCCAGGAACGCACGCTCGAAGCTGCACAGCACCGCCGCCGGCCACTCGACCAGGTTCACCACCTGCTCCAGGTTGTCTTCGGTGATGCGGGCGCTGCCACCGGCCTGGCCAGCAGCGGCCTCGACCTCGGCAACGATGCGCTCGCGGCGCTCGGCCGGATCGACCAGCACCTTGGCCGCGCGCAGCGATTCGACGTAATCCTGCGGCTGGCTCAGCCACACGGTCTTGTCATGGTGGAAGCGGTGGCCACGGCTCATGCGGTCGGCCTTCAGGCCGAACAGTTCGGCCTCGACCACGTCGGCACCGTGCAGCAGCACCAGCCAGTGCGCCGGGCGCGCAAAGCCCCAGTCGTGGTCGCCCCAGCGCATCGGCTTGGGGATCGGCATCGCGGCGATGGCCTCGCGCAGGATCTCCGGCAGCAGCGCGGCGGTGCGCGCACCCGGGCTCACCGCACGGTGCACGAAGCGCTCACCCTTGTTGTCGCTGGTCTTTTCCAGCGCGGTCCAGTCGATCCCGGCCTTGGCGGCGAAGCCCTGCAGGGCCTTGGTCGGTTGGCCTTCGGCATCCAGTGCGATGTTCAGGTACGGGCCCAGCACTTCACTGCGCTGTTCCGGCTGTTCCAGGCCGACGCCGGGCAGCAGCACGGCCAGGCGGCGCGGGGTCGACAGCGGGCGTGCATCGCCCAGTTCCAGCTCGACGCCACGCTTGCGCAGGCCGTCGACAACGCCATCGAAGAAGGCCTGGGCCAGGCCCGGCAGCGCCTTGACCGGCAGCTCCTCGGTGCCCAGTTCGATCAGCAGGGGGGACAGTTGGCTCATCGTTTCAATCCTGTGGTGGGGGCGCAGCGCGCGACGCGGCCGGCGCCCCGGGGCAATGGGGTGATGAAAAGCAGCGAGGCCGTCAGGCCTTCTTCGCGCCCGGGAAGCCCAGCTTCTCGCGCTGCTCGTAGTAGGCCTTGGCCACCGCCTGGGCCAGCGCGCGCACGCGCAGGATGTAGCGCTGGCGTTCGGTCACGCTGATCGCGCGGCGGGCATCGAGCAGGTTGAAGGTATGGCTGGCCTTCATCACCTGTTCGTAGGCCGGCAGCGGCAGGTTCACTTCCACCAGCTTCTGCGCCTCGCGCTCGCACGCGTCGAAGCGGTGGAACATTTCTTCCACGTCGGCGTGTTCGAAGTTGTAGGTGCTCTGCTCCACCTCGTTCTGGTGGTAGACGTCGCCGTAGGTCACCGGCTGGCCATCCGGGCCGTAGGTCCAGACCAGGTCGTAGACGTTGTCGCAGTTCTGCAGGTACATGCACAGGCGCTCGAGACCATAGGTGATCTCGCCCAGCACCGGGCGGCATTCCAGGCCACCGGCCTGCTGGAAGTAGGTGAACTGGGTCACCTCCATGCCGTTGAGCCAGACTTCCCAGCCCAGGCCCCAGGCGCCCAGGGTCGGCGATTCCCAGTTGTCCTCGACGAAGCGCAGGTCGTGCACCAGCGGGTCGATGCCCAGCGCCTTCAGCGAATCCAGGTACAGCTGCTGGATATTGTCCGGCGCCGGCTTCATCGCCACCTGGTACTGGTAATAGCGCTGCAGGCGGTTCGGGTTCTCGCCGTAGCGGCCGTCGGTCGGGCGGCGCGACGGCTGCACGTAGGCCGCGTTCCAGCCTTCCGGACCGATCGCACGCAGGAAGGTGGCCGGGTGGAACGTACCGGCGCCCACCTCCAGGTCGAGCGGCTGGATGAGCACGCAGCCCTGCTGGGCCCAGAACTGGTTCAGGGTCTGGATCAGGCCCTGGAAGGTGATCGGAACGGTCGGGTTCGCGGACATGCGGACGATTCTTGGCCGGCAGAGGGGTGCGCTAGTATAACGGCCGACCTGCGGGGCATTCCGTACCCGGGAGGAGCAGGCAGATGGAACACCGGCTGCCGGCAGGCACGCCCGCGGCCCCGGCCCCGTTGCCGCCAGGGCGCCTGCAGTTCGAACAGGTGGCCGCTGCCGCACTGGCCGATGGCCTCATCGCCGAACGTGACCGCGACCGCGTGCGCTTTTCCGCACAGGGCGCGCGCAACGCCAGCGAAGTGCACCCGCTGGTGCTGCTGTCCAACCTCAAGCTGGCCGCCAGCGAGGGCGGCGAGCTGAGCCTGGAACGGCTGACCGAATGGCTGGCCCGGCGCACCGGCTGCCGCTACCTGCGCATCGACCCGACCCGCGTCGACGTCGCCTCGGTCACCGCCGTGGCCTCCCACGCCTATGCCCGCCGCCACCGTTTCCTGCCGCTGGCGGTCGACGCCGAGCGCGTGCTGGTGGCCACCAGCGAGCCGCTGGCGCAGGAATGGCGCCGCGACCTGCAGCACCTGACCCGGCGCCAGATCGAGCTGGCGATGGTCAATCCGCTGGACCTGCACCGCTACACCATGGAGTTCTTCGGGGTCACCCGCTCGGTGCGCGGGGCCCGCGGCGACGTGCGCGGCGAAGCCAACACGACCCTGCCCAGCTTCGAGCAGCTGGTCGAGCTAGGCCGCGCCGGTGACGTCAACGCCGACGACCAGCACATCGTCCACATCGTCGACTGGCTGCTGCAGTACGCCTATGAACAGCGCGCTTCGGACATCCACCTCGAGCCACGCCGCGAGATGGGGCGCATGCGCTTCCGCATCGATGGCGTGCTGCACAAGGTGTTCGAGGTGCCGCCGGCGGTGATGACCGCCGTGGTCAGCCGCATCAAGGTGCTCGGCCGCATGGACCTGGCCGAGCGCCGGCGCCCGCAGGACGGCCGCATCAAGACCCGTTCGCCGGGCGGCCGCGAGGTCGAGATGCGCCTGTCGACCATGCCCACCGCCTTCGGCGAGAAGTGCGTGATGCGCATCTTCGACCCGGATGCCGCCTTCAAGAGCATCGACCAGCTTGGTTTCAGCCCGCAGGAGGCCGCCGGCTGGAACGCGCTGGTCGAGCGCCCGCACGGCATCGTGCTGGTCACCGGCCCGACCGGTTCGGGCAAGACCACCACCCTGTATTCCACCCTGAAGCGGCTGGCCACGCCGGACGTGAACGTGTGCACGGTGGAGGACCCGATCGAGATGATCTCGCCGGAGTTCAACCAGATGCAGGTGCAGGCCAACATCGACCTGGACTTCGCCAGCGGCGTGCGCACCCTGCTGCGACAGGACCCGGACATCATCATGATCGGTGAGATCCGCGACCTGGAGACCGCGCAGATGGCGGTGCAGGCCTCGCTGACCGGCCACCTGGTGCTGTCCACCCTGCACACCAACGATGCGGCCTCGGCCATCACCCGCCTGCTCGACATCGGCGTGCCGCACTACCTGCTGGCCAGCACCATCAACGGCATCCTCGCCCAGCGCCTGGTGCGCACCCTGTGCCCGCACTGCAAGCAGCCGCACACCCTCGGCGCGTCCGATTGGGCGGTGCTGGCTGATAGCCATGCTGCATATCTAGATGCCGCCACGCCCTGTCGGCCGGTCGGTTGCCTGGAGTGCCGGCGCACCGGCTTCCTTGGCCGCATCGGCCTGTATGAGTTGCTGCCATTGGGTTCGCGGCTGCGCAGGCTGATCCGCGCGGACATGGATCTGGCCGCTTTCGGACGTGCCGCGCAGGCTGAAGGACTGCGAACCCTGCGCCAGGCGGGGCTTGAAAAGGTGGCGCAGGGGCTGACTACAATCGAGGAAGTCCTGTCAGTCCTGCCGCCCCCGGATGAATCCAGCACCGTTCCTGATCCTTGAAACCGGCCGCCCGGTGCCGTCGCTGCGGCGCTACGGCCGTTTTCCGCACTGGATCCGCGTCGCCGCCGGGCTGGAAGAACACGAAACGGTGGTGGTCGATGTCGAACACGGCGGCCACCTGCCCGACGCGCGCGGCTTCGCCGGTGTTCTGGTGACCGGCTCGGCCGCCTACGTCACCGACCACGCCGAGTGGAGCGAGCGCAGCGCGGCGTGGCTGCGCCAGGTCGCCCACGACGGCATGCCGGTGTTCGGCATCTGCTACGGCCACCAGCTGCTGGCGCACGCGCTCGGCGGTGAGGTGGCCTACAACCCCGCCGGGCGCGAGTCGGGCACCATCGAACTGGCGCTGGACCCGGCCGCCGCCGAGGATCCGCTGTTCGGTGGCCTGCCCAGCCACTTCCCGGCCCACGCCACCCATATGCAGACCGTGCTGCGTGCGCCCGAGGGGGCCGCGGTGCTGGCGCGCTCGCCGCTGGATGGCTGCCATGCCTTCCGCTGGGGCCGCCAGGCCTGGGGCGTGCAGTTCCATCCCGAGTTCGCCACCCACCACATGCGCGGCTACATCCGTGCCCGCGCCGACTGCATCGGCCGCCACGGCGGCTGCGCACGCAGCATCGAGCGCGCGGTCAGCGCCGCCCCCCTGGCCCGCCAGCTGTTGCGCCGCTTCGTCCGCCAGGCCCGCCAGTCTTCAGCCCAGCCGGTCGCAAAACAGGGATAATCGGCGGCACGGGCACCCGCCCGGCCCCCTTCTGTCCCTTCCCGGATGTCCATGAAAGAGATTCGCAAGCTGCCGGCTTCGGCGGGCGCCCAGTGGTTGCTGGATACGTTCTCGCTGTACCGGCGTGCGCCGCTGCAGCTGGCCCGGATCGGCCTCACTTGGCTGGTGGTCAGCTGGGTGGTCACCCTGCTGTCGACCCTGATCCCGGGCGCCGCCGGCCTGGCCGTGCAGTTGATGACCCTGGCCATTTCGCCGGTGATGTTCGGCGGCATGCTGTACGCGATGGGCGAGATCGACGAGGGCCGTCCCGGCCTGGCCTCGCACCTGCTGCAGCCGATCCGCGACCACCGCGTCAGCCACCTGCTGGTGCCGCTGGCCATCCAGGTGCTGGCAGTGCTGCTGCTGGGCGTGCTGCTGTTCCTGATGATCGGCCGCGAAGGCTTTGCCGCCTTCAGCGAGGTCATGACCAAGATGGAGCAGATCAGCCGCAGCGGCCAGCAGATCAGCCCGGATGATGCGGCGAACCTGGTGGCCAACCTGCCGGCCAAGCGCATCGCGCTGTGGCTGTTCCTGGTGTTCGTCACCGCGGTGGGCCTGTCGCTGGCGATGTTCACCCAGCCGGCGCTGGTGGTGTTCGACAAGCAGAGCGGCATGCATGCGCTGCGCCTGAGCCTGCAGGGCTGCATCGAGAACATCGTGGCGATGACCGTGTTCGCGGTGCTGGGCCTGATCGCTGCGTTCTGCGGTTACATCCTGTTCGTCATCGTCATCCAGATCGCGATGCTGATCGGCGGTCCGCTGGCGGCAGCCTTCATCGCCCAGCTGGTGCTGACCACGGTGGTGATGCCGCTGTACGTCGGTGCGGTCTATGCCGCCTGGAAGCAGATGTTCGTCCACCGCGGCAACCGCGCCGCACCGCCGGTGCCGGTCACCCCGCCGCAGAACGACGTCTTCCACGCCTGACCTGGGTAGATCCACGCCATGCGTGGATGAAACGGATCAATGAAGAACGCCGGGCCATGCCCGGCGTTCCCGTATCAGGCAGCGGGCTTCTTCACCGCTGCAGACGGCACCAGCCAGCGTGCGGCATGGATGCCCAGCTCGTAGAGCAGGCACATCGGGATCGCCAGCATCAGCTGCGAGACCACGTCCGGCGGGGTCAGCACCGCGGCCAGCACGAAGATGCCGACCACCGCGTAGCCGCGGCCTTCCTTGAACTGCTGCGGCGTCACCCAGCCCAGCAGCACCAGGATCACCATCGCCACCGGCAGCTCGAAGCTGCCGCCGAAGGCGAAGAAGATCGCCAGCACGAAATCCAGGTAGGCGTTCGCATCCGGGGTGATCGCGATCACTTCCGGGCTGAAGGTGGTGAGGAAGTGGAACACCGCCGGCAGCACCAGGAAGTAGGCGAACGCGCAGCCGGTGTAGAACAGCAGCACCGACGACACCAGCAGCGGCACCGCCAGGCGCTTCTCGCGCGCGTACAGGCCGGGGGCGACGAACGCCCACAGCTGGTACAGCAGCCACGGCACGGCCACGAACAGGGCCACGAAGCAGGTCAGCTTCAACGGCGCGAAGAACGCACCGGCCGGGTTGGTGGCGATCATCGTCTGCCCGTTCGGCAGCTGCGACACCAGCGGTTCGGCCAGCGCGTTGTAGAGCTTCTGGGTGAACGGCAGCAGGCCCAGCAGCACCACGCCGAAACCGAGCAGCGCGCGGATCAGCCGCGCGCGCAGTTCGACCAGGTGCTCGACCAGCGAGCTTTCACCGAAATCATGGTCGCTCATGGCTGGCGCTCCGGCGGAACGGGCGCATCGGCCACGGGGGTGTCAGCAGGCGCGGTAGCGGCCGGCTGTGCAGGGGCATCTGGTGCTGAAACGACATCCTGCGGCGCCGCGGAGGCCGGGACATCATCGGCCAGGTGCGGCGGCGTCTGCGCCGGGGCCGGCGCGCGCACTTCCTGGGCCAGGTCATCACCCTGCTGCTGCGCCTGCGCCGCCTCGCGCCGCACCGCTTCGCCGCTGGCGCGCAGCTGGCTCTCGGTGTCCTGCATGCTCTGCCGCACGTCCTGCATCTGCCGCTTGATCTCCTCGGCCTGCAGTTCGCGCTCCAGCTCCTGCTTCACCGAGTCCCACTGGTTGCGGGCGCGACGCACCCACAGGCCGGCGAAGCGGGCCGCCTTGGGCAGGCGCTCGGGACCGAGCACCACCAAAGCGACCACCGCGATCACCAGCAGTTCGCTGAAACCAATATCAAACACCGCAACCGCTCCGGATCAACGCGCGTTGCGGTTGTGCTCGTCCTGCGCCGTGCGCGAGGCGTCCTGGCTTCGCGACTCGTCGCCCAGCTGCGCCGACGGCTTGTCGTCGTCGCGCATGCCCTTCTTGAATTCCTTCACCGCCGAGCCGAGGTCCTTGGCACCACTGGTCAGCCGCTTGGTGCCGAACACCAACAGAACCACGGCCAGGACAATCAACCAATGCCAGATGCTCAAACTGCCCATAAAGACACTCGTTACGTTGTGATCAGGCTGTCGAGCATAGCGCACCGGCTGTAAGCCGGCGCGCGTGACGAAAGTCAGTTGCCGCCCAGCGTCTCGGTACGGATCTCACCGTCGCCGACCGGCTGGAAACCCTGCTGTGCCGGCGGCGGGTTCTGCGGCATGTTCTGCAGCGGCGCGGTGGTCGCTTCGGCCGGGGCCGCGACCGGTGCCTGAACAGGCGCCTGGACCGGCGGCGGCGGTGCGCTGGCAGTGCCACCGTTGCCGGTGCGGTTGTTGCGCGCGGCGTAGGTGGCTTCTTCCAGGCGGTCACGGAAGGCGACCACGTCCATCGACGGCGAACCGGCGGCGCGACCTTCGAAGATCATCCGCGGCGTGGTGTTGCTGCCGTAGGCGTCGAGGTTGGCGGCATCGTCGATCTGCAGCACCGCGCCATCCAGGGCGACGCCGGCGAACAAGCCGCGGGCACGCGACCACGACCAGATCTCGGCCTTCAGCTGGCCATCGGTGGCGGCGGCGGCATTGCGGCCCACCGGACCGGCGGCCACGCCGGCATCGGCGCCCAGGGTGAACTTGCCATTGACCAGATTGTCGAGGCTGCGGTCGTTGCGGAACACCAGCACCACGTCGGAGGACTGCACGCCGGCCTGGAAGCCGATGCTGCCGCCGGTGAGCTTGATGAACACCGGGTTGGACCAGGCGCCATTGGGCATGCGCACCGACATCAGGCCATGGCCACGGCGACCGCCGATGACCAGACCGGCCTTGATCGTGTCGGGAATGACGATGACCGCGCGGCCTTCGTCGAGCAACTTGTCCGGAATGCCCTGATCGGGAATTTCCTGGATTTCAGCCAGCACACGCACCGCGTTGCGGGCGCGCTGGTCTTCCTGCGGTCCGGCCATGGCCTGGCTGGACAGCAGGCTGGCGGCGATCAGCAGGGCTTGGATCGGGCGACGCATGGCGGGCTCCAGAAGTCAGTCCATAGGAAGATATAGCAAGTGCCTGAAATTAGTAGCGTTGTGATGAATATCCAATGAGCGTGGCGCATGCGGATAAACGCCCTGCATCGACACGATCCAAACCCTGCATCCCAGCGCGGCATCGGATCGGCGACAATAGCCCTCATGCTCGACGCACCCGATACCGCCGTGCTGGCGGTCAACCTAGGCACGCCCGAGACGCCGACGGCCCCCGCCGTCCGTCGTTATCTGGCTGAATTCCTGTCCGACCCCCGCGTGGTCTCGATTCCGGCGCTGCTCTGGCAGCCGCTGCTGCGTGGGCTGATCCTGCCGCTGCGCAGTGGCCGTTCAGCCGCGAAGTACGCCCTGGTGTGGCTGCCGGAAGGCTCGCCGCTGATGGTGCATACCCGCCGCCTGGCCGAGGCCATGCAGGCCCTGCTGCCCAGCCTGCGGGTGCGCCATGCCATGCGCTACGGCGCACCGGCGCTCACCGCCGAGCTCGACCGCCTGGCCGCCGAAGGCGTGCGCCGCATCGTCGTGCTGCCGCTGTACCCGCAGTATTCGACCACCACCACCGCCTCGATCGAGGACCGCGTGGATGACTGGCAGCGCCGCCATCCCGGCATCACCATCAGCCTGGTGCAGGATTACTCGGTCGACCCGGACTGGGTCGCCGCGGTTGCCGGCTCCATCCAGCGCTACTGGCAGCAGCACGGCCGCGGCCAGAAGCTGGTGTTTTCCTTCCACGGCATTCCGCAGCGCCTGGCCGACGCCGGCGATCCGTACCCGCAGCGCTGCGAAGCCAGCGCGCAGGCCATCGCCAAGGCACTGGGCCTGGCTGCCGATGAGTGGCAGCTCGGCTACCAGTCGCGCTTCGGCCGCGAACGCTGGCTGCAGCCCTACGCCGAACCGAGCCTGTGGGCGCTGGCCGAATCGGGCGTGAAGCAGATCGACGTGGTCTGCCCGGGCTTTGCCACCGACTGCCTGGAAACGCTGGAAGAAGTGGCGATGGGCTTCACTGAAACGCTGGCCGAGCGCGGCGCGCAGATGCGCTACATCCCGTGCCTCAACGCCGAACCCGAACACGCCCGTGCCCTGGCACGCCTCGCCGTGGCATCGCTGGCATGAGCCTGCAACCGTTCGCGATGGACGTGGCGGGCGCGCGCGTGGCGGGCCTGCGCGGCGGCACTGCCGGTGGCACCCGCGTGCTTGCCCTGCATGGCTGGTTGGACAACGCCGCCAGCTTCGTACCGCTGGCGCCGCACCTGGCCGAGGTGGAGCTGGTGGCCATCGACCTGCCCGGCCACGGCCACAGCGCCCACCTGCCGGCCGGCGCGGTCTACACCACACCGGCGGCGATCACCCACGTGCTCGATGTCGCTGACGCGCTGGGCTGGGAACGCTTCACCCTGATGGGCCATTCGATGGGCGCCGGCATCGCCAGCCTCACCGCCGCCGTCAGTGATCGCGTCGAGCGGCTGGTCGCCATTGAAGCGTTGGGCGGCCTGCGTGGACCGGAGGAAGAAACCGCTGATCGCCTGCGTGAGCATGTGAATGCCACCCGCGCCCTGGCCCGCAAGCAGCTGCGCGTTTTCCCGGAACTGGCCGCGCCCATCCGCGCGCGCATGATGACCAACCAGCTCAGCGAAGGCTGCGCCCGCCTGCTGGTCGAGCGCGGCGTCGAGCCGGTGGAGGGCGGCTACCGCTGGTGCAGCGATCCGCGCCTGATGCTGCCCACCGCCATCCGCCTCAGCGAAGGGCAGATCGACAATCTGCTGCAGGCCATCGCCTGCCCCACCCAGGTGATCTACGCCACGCCGGCACAGTCCTACTATCCCGAGCCGGGGCGCAGCCGGCGCCTGCAGCACCTGCGCGACGGCCGCCTGGCGGTGTTCCCGGGCAACCACCATCTGCACATGGAACAGCCAGCGCAGATCGCCGAGGTCATCAACGGCTTCCTCGCCGTCTGATCGCGTTGCTTCACCGCAACCGCGGCTGAGCGGGAACCGCCGCGTGCGCTTCACTCCACGCGCGCGCGGCCGATAGAACAGTTGCGGGCCCCTGCGCCCGCAGCACGCGGGCCCGGTCGGGCCTGCGGCTGTTCGTGGTCCTGCAAGGAAGCCCGCATGTCTTTCTGTCCGCACCACCGCCCACAGGACGTGGCCCCGGTGCCTGCCTGCTCCACCTCCCCCTTTCGCAATCCTTGCCCTGCCACCGCCCCGCCGTCGCGCGTGCGGGTTTGCGGGGCCGTTGCCGTCCGTTGATCCAGGAGTCGCCGATGTCCATTGCATCCCCCCGTCCGCCCGACCAGGGCCGCCTTCCCTACCTGCAACAGCTCGCACGACGGGGTGACCGCCGCCTGCTGCTGGGCAGCGCCGTCATGGCCCTGCTGGGGCTGGGCCTTGCCGTAGGCAGCCAAGGCGGGCTGATGGCCGCGCTGGCGGCATCCGCCGTGCTGCCTGCCGCGTGGCTGGGCGGCCCGCAGGCCGGCACGCCGCTGGCCCGCAATGGCCTTGCGGTGCTCGTCGCCATCCAGCTCAGCCTGCTCTGCCATCTGGGTGGCCTCGGCCCGGCGTTGCCGATCGCCGTGCTGCTGGGGGTCCTGCTGGGTCATCGCGACCGTCTGCCACTGTGGCTGGCCGGCGCGGTCGGGGTGATCGCCCTGCTGCTGCCGCTGGTGCAGGGCGCCGCGGTACTGCCGGCCGTGTTGCACGCGGCGGCGCTGGCCGCGCTTGCGGCCGTGCTCGGCCAGACCGCCGCGCGCCTGCGCCAGCAGAGCGAGGCGCTGGGCCATGGCCCTCAGCGGCTGGCCGCCCTTGCCCGCGATATCGCCACCGGCGCCGACCTGTCCGCGCACGGCAACGTGCAGGATTACGCCGCAGGTTCACTGGCCCACGCCCTGGCCGACACCGCCCGCCACGTGCAGGCGCAGCGCGAACGCCAGGCGCAGGGTCATGCCGACAACGCACAGATCCGCCAGGCGCTGGATGTTTCGCGTACGGCAATGATGATCGCCGACAACGACCACGTGATCCGTTACGTAAACCATTCGGTGGTGGCCCTGCTGCGCAACCAGCAGGCGAACCTGCGCCAGGCCTTCCCCGATTTCGATGCCGAACAGCTGGTCGGCAGCAGCATCCATCGTTTCCACGCCAACCCCGACCGCATCCGCGGCATCCTCAACACGCTGCAGGTCACCCATAACGGCAAGATCCAGATCGGCCCGGTGCACTTCGCCCAGGTGGTCACGCCGGTGTTCGATGCGCAGGGCATGCGCCTGGGGTTTGCCGTGGAATGGCATGACCGCACCCATGAGCTGACGCTGGAGAATTCAGTGGCCGGCATCGTCGCAGCGGCCGCGGCCGGCGATCTCGACCAGCGACTGCAGGCCAGTGAGGGCGCGAGCTTCCTGGACGGCCTGACCGGTGGCATCAACCAGTTGATGGCGACGGTCGGTGGCACGGTGGAAGAGGTTCGACAGATGCTGGCCGCACTGGCCCGCGGTGAACTCGACCGGCGCATGGAAGGCGAGTACCACGGCGCGTTTGCCGCGATCCAGCGCGACGCCAATGCCACGGCGACCCAGCTGGCGCGCATGGTCGGTCGCATCCAGCGCAGTGCCGGCGCGATCCGTGGTGCCGCCAACGAGATTGCCTCCGGCAACGATGCCTTGTCCGAGCGCAGTGAGCGCCAGGCCGCGCACCTGCAGGAGACGGCCGCGTCGATGGAGGAACTGACCGCCACCGTGCGGCAGAACGCCAGCCACGCACGCCAGGCCAGTGACCTGGCCAGCACCACGCAGGGCGCGGCCAACGAGGGCAACCTGGCCATGCAGCGGGTGGTCACCACAATGCAGGCCATCGAAGCCGCCTCGCGTCGCATCGGTGACATCACCGGCGTCATCGACGGTATCGCGTTCCAGACCAACATCCTGGCCCTGAACGCCGCGGTGGAGGCCGCCCGCGCCGGCGAGCAGGGTCGCGGCTTCGCCGTGGTTGCCAGCGAGGTACGCGTGTTGGCCCAGCGTTCGGCGGCGGCGGCGCAGGAGATCAAGAAGCTCATCGACGAAGCCGGCCGCGAGGTGGGCGAAGGCGCGCAGCTGGTGGCCGACGCCGGCCAGCGCATGCAGGGCATTGTCGGCGGCGTGCAGAGCGTGAGCGCGTTGATGCAGGAGATCTCCGCGGCCTCGCAGGAGCAGTCCAGCGGCATCGAACAGATCAACCAGACGGTGGTGCAGATGGACCAGGCGACGCAGCAGAACGCGGCCCTGGTTGAAGAAGCCACTGCCGCCGCACGCGAGCTGCAGGTGCAGGCGGGCACGTTGAGTGAAGCGGTTGCGGTGTTCCGGCAGCAGGAAACGCGGGAGATGGCGCTGGCCTGAGGCCAGACGCCCGGTTCCTGCTTTGTGCTTTGGATGGGTGCCAACCGCGGTTGGCACCTTGCCTGTGCCGGCCAGCGGCCGGCACTACCGTCCTTGCTCCATGCACGCGGGCCGCTGCTCTGGTAGATGCCAACCTTGGTTGGCACCGCTGTTCCTGCAGGCGCCTGTGCCGCGCTTTTGCCGGCCAGCGGCCGGCATTACCGCTGTTGCTCCATGCCGTTTACCGGCACGGCACATCCACGCACGGCGTGGCTCTACCGGGGAACGCCACGCGCGGAATCTCCCGCAGCATGATTATCCACGCGCAAAGAAAAAACCCCGCTGCGTGAGCAGCGGGGTTTTTGGGTGTAAACCCTGGCGATGACCTACTCTCGCATGGCTTGAGCCACA
>NZ_JACVTV010000116.1:0-13645 GCF_016624625.1 Stenotrophomonas sp. S41
ATCACCCTTTCACGGTGGCGACCGGGGTTCGAATCCCCGTGGGGACGCCAATTCTTGAAGACCCCGGCCTCGGCCGGGGTTTTTCTTTGCCTGTCATTTCAGTAGATCCACGCCATGCGTGGATGAATGCCTGATGCCACAGACTCAGAACCGCCGATACATCCCGATCGAGGCCGGCGCCGTCGGTGCAAACCCGAACTTCGCGTACAGGCGGTGTGCCTCACCATCGGCCAGCAGGCTCACATAGGCCGACGGCGGCAGCGTTGCCTGCATCCAAGCGTCCAGCCGCCGCATCACCTCCTTGCCCAGACCCTGCCCCTGCAACCGGGGCACGACGGCGATATCGCACACCTGCAGGTGGCAGCCACCATCGCCGACGATCCGCCCCATCGCCACCAGTTCGCTGCCCTGGTACGCACAGACCCCGAACAGGGTATTGGGCAGCGCGCGGCTGGCGGCCTCGTGCGTCTTGGCACTGAGCCCAGCCAGCAGACGCAGCTGGCAGTAATCCTCAACGGTCGGCACGCCATCGCGGAACTGGCAGGTGGTTGGATCGTTCATGCGTCATCTCCAAGTGGTCAGGCTATCCTGCCGCAGTCACGTCGCAGCCGCTGCGACCTTCGCCCACAGAACGCCCATGTGCTATTCCGCCCTGATCCGCGCCGACTACGCCAAGCTCGTCCGTGAGTACGGCGCCGTGCTGTCGCTGGAAGAATTCGCCGAGCTCTACGCACACGATCCCGGCAAGAAGCGGCCGAAGACGCCCAAGGCCATGGACGATGGTTTTGCCGGCGCGCGCACCGAACAGGGCCGCGACATCGTGGCGAAGATCCAGCAATGGCATGCCGAGGAGCAGCAGACGCTGCAGGCCGAACTGGTGAAGCAGGGCGAACGGCGCGACATCGCCAACGCCACCCTGGCCACGCGGCCCACGCAGAAGGCACGCAATGACCTGCGCGTGGCCAACAACCGCATCGAGCGTGCACAGGCCCGCCTGGATGATCTGCATCGGGTGCAGCTGCTGCCGCGCGACAACCGCATCTTTCCCGGCACCTACGCACCTGTGATGGTCAGCGAGAACGGGCAGCGGGTGATCAAGCCGATGCGCTACCAGTGCCGCCTGCCTGACAAGCCCGCACGCAACGACGTGCTCTACCCGGGCACCTACAACGCACGCCGCGACAGCCTGGAAGGTTACTGGCGCGGCGCCTTCGGCCTGCGCCACGGCGTGGTGGTGGTCAGCGCGTTCTACGAGCATGTGCCGCGCCACGCCATCGCCGGTCGCAGCCTGGGTGCCGATGAAAAGGAACAGGACGTGGTCCTGGAATTCCGCCCCGACCCACCGCGCGACCTGCTGCTGGCCTGCCTGTGGGCCGAATGGGAAGGTCCGGAGGGGCGCCTGCTGTCCTTCGCCGCGATCACCGACGCACCACCGGCCGACGTGGCGGCCGCCGGCCATGACCGCGGCGTGGTACCGATCCGTCGCGAACACCTGGACGCCTGGCTCAATCCCGATCCGGACCAGCTGGCCACGCAGTACGCCATCCTCGATGACCGCGAGGATCTGCGTTACGTCTACGAAGAAGCGGCCTGAACCGGAAGACCGGGCTCAGGCCTGCGCGCTGGTACGACCGACGGCGCGCAGCAAGGCCTGCGACAGATCCACCGACAGATAGGGTTTCACCAGCAGCACACCGCCAGGCATCGATGCGGGCAGCTGATCGGCGGTCATGCCGGTGGCCAGCACGAAGGGCACGCCCGCTGCGGCGAGCGCAGCGGCGACCGGCTCACTGGTTTCGTTGCGGGCCAGCCGGTAATCCAGCAGCGCCACGTCCGGCGAGGTTTCCTGCAGCAGGCGCAGCGATTCAGCGACCGTCGCCGCCAGGCCGACGACCACGGCGCCGGCCTGCACCAGCTGCATCTGCAGCAGGGCCGCGCTCATTTCGTCGTTTTCGACCACCAACACGCGCAGATCCTGCAACGCTGCCATGGGGCCTCCCCCCACCTGTCAAGCCGATCCAGTATAGCCATCACCCGGCCATTGCCGACAGGACGGCGGGCTTCCGCCCCCCCCCTCCGAAGAGGCCTCTATGAAGGTCCGCCGGGCTCGGTTACACTAGCCCGCTGCTGCCGGTGTGGCGGAATGGTATACGCAGCTGACTCAAAATCAGCCGGGGGTGACCCCATGAAGGTTCGAGTCCTTTCACCGGCACCATCGAACAAAAGGCCAGGTCATCGACCGGGCCTTTTGCGTTTCCGGCCTTGAAGTGCCTGTCATTGCCAGCTGACACTGGCCGCATGACACCGTCCGTACCCACTCTGCCCACCGCTTTGATGGCGCATCTGCGTCCACTGGTCGCGGAAGACGCCGAGGCGTGGTCGGCTTACCTGTCATCCCCTGGTTTCATCGAGCACACGAGCTGGTCCGACGTGTCGGCCGACGGCTTGAGACGGCAGATTTCCCGCTACGGCAACGACCAGGGCGAACTGCGCTGGGCGATCGTCAACGCGCGCGGCGGCCTGCTTGGCACGGTCGGGCTCAATGGCATCGACCCCGCCCACCGCCGGGCCGAACTGGCCTACGACATCGCGCCCGCCCACCAAGGCCGTGGCCTGGCCAGCGCAGCGGCCCGTGCAGTCCTGGCCTGGGCGCACACCACCCTTGCCTGCACACGCGTGCAGGCAACCGTACTCGACAGCAACCACCCGTCCATGGCCGTACTGCAGAAGCTCGACATGCAGCTGGAAGGGAAGCTGCGCGGCTATCGCTACGTGCGCAACGTGCCGCGGGATTTCTGGATGTATGCCAGCCTGATCGAACGCTGATGCCGGGTCGCAGCTGAAGGTGACGCCCCACCCGCGGTGCGGCGCCACCCCGTCGGGTCAGACCACCCGCAGCATCGGTGCGTGCCTGCCCTGCTCCGCATCAACCCGGAACCCGGCCACCGTCTGCAGCAGCTGCGCGGACTGTTCCTCCATGCTGCGTGCCGCCGCCGATGCCTCTTCCACCAGTGCCGCGTTCTGCTGCGTGCCCTGGTCGATCAGGTCCACGGCCTGGTTCATCTGCTGGATGTCATCGCTCTGCTGCTGGGCCGCCGTGCTGATCTGGGTCATCAGGTCGCTGACCCGGCGTACGTCGCGCACGATCTCATCCATGGTGCGCCCGGCACTTTCCACCTGCGCGGTGCCGGCACCGACATTGGCCACCGATGCGTCGATGAGGTGCTTGATCTCCTTGGCCGCGCTGGCCGAACGCTGCGACAGCTCGCGGATCTCGGTGGCCACCACCGCGAAACCGCGACCATGCTGGCCCGCGCGCGCCGCTTCCACCGCCGCGTTCAACGCGAGGATGTTGGTCTGGAACGCAATGCCGTCGATCACCCCGATGATGTCGACGATGCGGCGCGACGAGGCGTTGATCACCGCCATGGTCGAGACCACTTCATGCACCACGGTGCCACCGCGCGCGGCCACGTCCGCCGCGCCGCCGGCCAGTTCGCTGGCCTGGCGTGCGTTGGTGGCGGTGCGCTGCACGGTGTCGGCCAGGCCCTTCATCGACACCGCCGTTTCCTCCAGCGAGGCCGCCTGCTGCTCGGTGCGCTGGGACAGATCGCTGTTGCCCTGCGCGATCTCGCTCGCACCCACCGCAATGGTGTCGGCGGCGAACTTGATCTGGCCAAGAATGCCGGCCATTGCCTCCACCAGCGCGTTGACGCCCTCGCACAGTTCGGCAATCGGGCCGCGCTTGTCGGTCATGTCCACATGGTGGGTCAGGTCGCCCTGCTTTGCCGCCGCCACCACTTCGCGGGTCTGCGCGACGGCGCGCTGGGTGGCCTGGTTCTCGTGCACCTGGGCAGTGATGTCGGTCGCGTACTTCACCACCTTGAACGGGCGACCGTTCATGTCGAGGATCGGGTTGTACGACGCCTGGATCCACACCTCGCGCCCGCCCTTGCCCAGCCGCCGGTACTGGCCGGCGTCGTACTCGCCACGGCCCAGCTTTTCCCAGAACTGCCGGTATTCGGCACTCCCGCGGTGGTCGGGTTCGACGAACAGGGAATGGTGCTGGCCACGGACCTCGTCCAGCGTGTAGCCGGTGGCGGCCAGGAAGTTGGCGTTGGCCGACAGGATGCGTCCGTCCAGGCTGAATTCGATGACCGCCTGCGACTTGTCGATCGCCGCCAGCTGGCCCGCCGAATCGGCGGCCTGCAGCTTCTGCGCGGTGATGTCGGTGGCGAACTTCACCACCTTGTACGGCCGCCCCTGGCGATCCAGCACCGGGTTGTACGAGGCCTGGATCCAGATCTCGCGCCCACCCTTGCCGAAGCGCCGGTACTGGCCGGCGTCGAACTCGCCGCGCGCCAGCCGCGCCCAGAACTCGCGGTACTCGGCGCTGCGGGCATGTTCGGGATCGACGAACAGGGAATGATGCTGGCCCTGGATCTCGTCCAGGCGGTAGCCCACCGCCTGCAGGAAGTTGTCGTTGGCCTGCAGGATGGTGCCATCCAGGGCGAACTCGATGACCGCCTGCACGCGATGCAGCGCGGCCACCTGCGCGGCCAGCTCATCCTGGCGGCGGTCCTGCGCGGACAGCTCGGTGGTGGTGCGGTGACCGCCCAGCGCGCCCAGCAGCACGCGCCAGGGCGAAAAACGGGAGTGCGGGTCGGCCGGTGTCTGCTCACCCGCCGTGAAGCCTGGCATCAGCATCGTGGGTTCCTCGGAGTCCAATAAAGTGCAATCCGGCGGGCGGATGCCCGGCGGGGCCATCAATTGCCTGGACTTGCAGACGCGCGGGGGAAGCGTCCTTGTTCGTTGTGCGCGTAGAGCTCTGGACTGCGGACTGCGGAAGGCGGTACACACAGCACGGACCGCCCGTCGGGGGCAGCATGGAGTCCAGCAGCGAGGGACAGGAGCGGGATCCAGTCAGGTTATCGGCCGGCGGGACGCGGCCTTTAGGGCCATTTTTAGCCCCCGCGTCTTCACAGCACCCGGCGATACAGCAGCTTGCCCTCGGCCTCGCCCTCGGGCTGGTAGCCGTTGCGCTCCAGCAGGGCCACCATCTGCGGGAAGGCCTGCGAGGTCTTCACCTCGATGCTGTCATAGCCCTGCGCGGCGGCCCAGCGCTCCTGGGTTTCCAGCAGGGCCTGGGCGATGCCCTGGCGGCGATGTGCCGGATGGATGCCATCGACCCAGCTGTAGAAGCGCCGGCGGTCCAGCGCGTAGCCCACCTTGAAGCCGACCAGTTCACCGCCCTGCTCGGCCACCAGCACCAGGTGGCGACGGCCGGCCAGGCGTTGCATGTAGGTGGCGTGCGTACGCCCCTGGCCCAGCTCACCCACGCCCTGCAGCACCTGCAGGGCTTCGTCCAGAGAGCCTACCCTTACCAGCATCGTGTTCCTCCATGGTCAGCGTTGCCGCCACATCATCCAGCGCAGCACGGCGATGGCCAGCACCGCCGGCAGATAACCGAGACTGCATCCCCAGACCAGCGCCGATGATCGCACCAGGCAGTCCGGCGAACGTCACGATGGGGAGTGCAGCGTCCATGTCGTCGTTCGTTCCAGGTTGCAACGTTCATTGTGGCCCATGCCACGCCTGGCTGCGATGCAGGCGGCGGCCGGAAGGTTGCAATGACCAACGGGGGATTACTTTGCGCGGCGCTGCGTGCAGGATCATCGTCATCACGGATGCATCCATTGCAGGGAGAAGCCCATGTTCAAACGTCGTGCCTGTGTTCTGTTGTTGAGCCTGTGCAGTGCCGCCGCCGGCGCCGCCGATGCGCCCTACCGCCCCGCCTTCCATCCTGGCGAGCACAAGGGACCGCCTGCCGGCCGCTTGAATGACGTTCTGGTTCTGGGCAGCTCGCATCTGTCCACCCTGCCCGACGCGTTCCAGCCGACGATGCTGGAACCGCTGCTGGAGCGCCTGCAGGCGTGGCAGCCCACGGCCATCGCAGTGGAAAACGTCTCCGGCCTGCAGTGCGACTTCATGCGCCGCAGCCCGGCCCGCTATGCCGACAGCGTGAGCACCTACTGCGTCGACACCGCACCGGCCGAGGCAGCGACCGGACTGGATGTTCCCGGCGCCAACGCCGAAATGGACCGTCTGCTGGCCACATGGCCGAAGGACGCCACACCGGCACAGCGGCGCCGGCTGGCCGCGGTCGCCCTGGCCGCCGGCGAACGCGGTTCGGCCATCGTGCAGTGGCTGCGCCTGCCCAGCAGCGAACGCCGCGCGGCCGACAGCCTGACCCCGGAACTGGTCGCCTTCCTTGACGCACGCGTGCTGCGCAAGGACGAGGTGAACCTGGTCGCCGCCCAACTGGCCGCACGGCTGGGACTGGAGCGGCTGTGGTCGGTGGATGACCAGACTGCCGATACGGATACGCCCAAGGAACAGCAGAAAGCGTTCGCCAAGGCCATCCGCGGCGCCTGGGACAACCCCGCCGGCAAAGCGCGCAGCGCCGCCTCCGCCCCCTTCGAGGACAAGGTGACCCAGCCGGGCGGGCTGCTGGCCCTCTATCGCCACGAGAACTCCCCGCAGACCGCACAGAACGTCTACGACAGCGATTTCGGCGCCGCGCTGGTCGAGCCGTCACCGGAGGGCTTTGGCCGCAACTACGTGGGCTACTGGGAAACCCGTAACCTGCGCATGGTCGCCAACATCCGCGACGTGCTGGGCCGGTACCCGGGCACACGCATGCTGGCCATCGTCGGTGCGTCACACAAGTGGTACTACGAGGCCTACCTCGACCAGATGCATGACGTGCGGCTGCTGGATGTGGAGCCGGTACTGCGCTGACGCTACGGGCCGAACGTCCTGACCATCACCGCGGGCGAGACGAACACGCGCAGCCCATGCTCCAAGGGCTGCTGCATGTCATAGCCGCGCGCATGCGGCCAGCTGCCGGCACCACCGATCTCCACGAACTCGGCCCCCGCGTTGCGGACGACGCGGGCGCCGGGACTGGATGCCAGACGACCGTCGAACACCGGTTCGCCCTGCCCCGCTGCGAACACCTGCACGCGTACATCGCCGGTGAGCGCATTGAAGCCAAGCTGCAGCTTCACGCTGCCCTGTGCATGGGCGAGCTGCACGTCGATACCCTCGGACGTGTCCACCCGCGGTGCGACGCCGAACACTTCAAGAAACGCGGTTTCGTCCCACGCAAACATCAACACCCTCGCCATTGGTAGAGTCGAGCTTGCTCGACTGCGTGTGCCAACGGCAGTCGAGCAAGCTCGACTCTACCAAGCCTGGCGTGGTCAGCGCCGCCCATTGCGCCACAGCACCGCGCTGGCGCCGATGATGCAGCCCAGGGTGGCCAGCAGCGCGCTGGCCACGCCCCACTGCAGGACCGGCACCAACGACTGCGCCAAGGGATCGAGGCGAAGCTGCTCCAGGCGCAGGCCACCGGCCAGCGCCAGCAGCCAGCCAATGCAGGCGGGCGCGTAGGCGCCGACGATCTGTGTGTTCCAACGGCTCATGGCAACTCCCTGTCGAGGTGGCGATGGGGCGATTGTTCCGCCCCGCCCTCTCACAGGTTGAGACCGTATCCGGCGTTACTTCGCCCAGCCGCCGCCGAGGGCCGCCATCAGTGCCGCGCTGGCCTGCAGCTGCCGGCTCTGGATGTCCTGCAGGCCCAGCTGCGCCTGCCGCGCATCGGTCTGCGCGCTCACCACGTCCAGGTAGCTCACCGCGCCACCGGCATAGCGGTCGCGCGCGATCTGTTCGGCACGCCGCGCCGCCTGCACCGCGTCGTCTTCATGGCCACGCTGCGCGTCGAGCTGGCGCAGCAGGGTCAGCTGGTCCTCGACCTGGCGGATCGCGGCCAGCACGGTGGCGCGGTACTGCGCCGACGCCGCATCGAACTCGGCATACGCCTGCGCCTTGGCCGCCTTGCGCCGGCCGCCATCGAACACCGGCAGCGCCGCCAGCGGGCCCAGCGCCCAGTAACGGTTGCCCACGTCCAGCACCGACAAGCTGCCCGAAGTCTGCCCGCCCAGCAGCCCGGTCAGGCTGAGCTGCGGGAACCAGGCGGCACGCGCCACGCCGATGCCGGCGTTGGCGGCGAACACCCGTCGCTCGGCCGCGGCGATATCCGGGCGTTGCTGCAACAGGTTGCTGGGCAGGTCCGCCGGCACCTGCGGCAGCGCCGGCAGGTGGCCGTCGGCCAGCACGAAACCGCTGGCCGGTGCGCCCACCAGTTCGGCGATGGCATGGCGCAGCAGCGCATGGCGTGCGTCCAGCGCATCCAGGTCGGCCTGCGCACTGGCCAGCTGGTGGCGGGCGCGGGCGACGTCCAGTTCCGAGGCGATCTCACCACGGAAGCGGTCTTCGGTCAGCGCCAGCGCCTGCCGGTAGTCGTCGATGCTGTCGCGCAGGATCACCTGCTGGGCCTCGGCACCACGCAGCTGCAGGTACAGCCCGGCCAGCTGCTGCGACAGGCTCAGGCGCGCGGCCGCCAGATCGTCACCACTGGCATCGGCGCGTGCACCGGCGGCAGCTGCGGCATTGCGCAGCCGGCCCCACAGGTCCAGGTCGAACGACAGCGAGAAGGCCGCGCTGTTGCTGTCATAGATCGCAGGCTGGGTCGCGCTGCGCAGCGGCTTGTCGTCGGACTGGCGCTGGCGCATCGGCCCGGCACTGAAGCCGACCTGCGGTGCACGCGCGGAGGCCACTTCGCCGGCCGCGGCACGCGCCGCATCGTAATGGGCCACGGCCAGCGCCAAGGTCGGGCTGGCCTCGGCCAGCTGCTGCTGCAGGCGGTCCAGCTGCGGGTCCTGGAAGGCCTGCCACCAGGCGGTCGGCATCGGCGTGGCAGCGGCGGGCGCGGCACTGCCTTCATAGCCGGCCGGCATCGCCACGGTGGGCACCTGGTAGGTCGGCGCCAGCGAACACCCACCCAGCAGCAGCGCGCCCAGCGCCAGTGCCAGGCGGTGCTCAACCGCGCGCATGTGCAGGCTCCTGCTCACCGGCCACCACACGCACGTGGTCGCCTTCGCGCAGCGCGTCCGGCGGATTGGGAATGACCCGGTCGCCGGCCTTCAGGCCGCGGTCCACGCGCAGCGTGCTGCCCAGGTCGCTGGCAATGTGGATGTCGCGCAGGTGGACGATGTCCTTGCCATCGACCACCGCCACCTGGGTGCCCTTGGCGCGGAAGATCAGCACCTCGGCCGGCACGCTGACGCCGTCGCCGCCGCCCTGCTGCGGCAGGGTCACTTCGGCGTAGCTGCCGGGCAGCAGCGCACCGTCGGCGTTGTCGACCACGAACTGTGCGAGCAGCGTGCCCGAACTGCGGTCGATCGCACTTGAATCGCCCTGCAGCGTGGCGGTGAAGTGGCGGCCGGACTGGCCCGGCACCTGCAGGCTGGCCTGCAGACCGGGCTGGATGCTGCCCGCGCTGTTCTGCGGCACCGGCACCATCAGGCGCAGGCGGCGGGTATCGGCGATGTTGAACAGTTCGCGGCCGCTGTCATCGGCGCGGATCAGCTGGCCGACGTCGGTCTGCCGCGAGGTCACGGTGCCATCGAACGGCGCACGCAGCGTGCGGTAGCGGCCCAGCTCCTGCAGGCGTGCGTAGTCGGCCTGCGCCGCTTCCACGCTGGCCTGTGCGGCGACTGCATTGGCCTGCTTCTCGTCGGCTTCCTGGCGCGATACAGAATGGCTGCCGAGCATGCCTTGCCAGCGTTCGGCACTGACCTTGGCCAGCGCCGCGTCGGCCTGCGCCTGCAGCAGGTGGGCGTGGGCCTGGGCGATCTGCTGGTCCAGTTCCGGGCTGTCGATCACCGCCAGCACCTGGCCGGCCTTGACCGGTTGGCCGATGTCGGCGCTCCACGATTTCAGGTAGCCGCCGACGCGCGCATGGATGGGCGCCTCGGTCCAGGCGGTCAGGTGTGCCGGCAGGGTCATCGTGCCTGCCTCGCCCTGTGCACCGGCGGTGACCACCTGCACGGCCGGCACCGCCTGGCGCTCGGTCCATTCGACCACGGCATGTGCCTGCTGCGCGCGCAGGCCAAGGCCGGCGGCAACCACGACCACCACGATGGCGGCACCCAGGATGAGGGGGCGACGCAGCGAACGCTGCGGCTGCGAAGCATCAGACATGCAGGGGCTCTCCGGCAGGGGCGGTGCGGGGCTTACGCGAGTGGGCCAGGGCGAACACCACCGGCACGAACAACAGGGTGGCGCACGTCGCCAGCAGCAGGCCACCGATGACCGCGCGACCCAGCGGCGCGTTCTGTTCGGTGGACAGTGCGGTCGGCAGCATGCCCAGGATCATCGCCAGCGCGGTCATGCAGACCGGGCGGAAACGGGTGAAGCCGGCTTCCAGCGCGGCCTTGGCCGCATCGCCGTGCTCGGCCAGGCGCTCACGGCAGAAGCTGACCACCAGGATGGAGTTGGCCGTGGCCACGCCCATGCACAGGATGGCGCCGGTCAATGCAGGCACCGACAACGAGGTGTGGGTGAGGAACAGCATCCACACCACACCCGCCAGGCCGGCCGGCAGCGCGGTGATGATGACGAAAGGATCGGTCCACGACTGGAAGTTGATGACGATCAGCAGGTAGATCAGCACGATGGCGGCCAGCAGGCCGTAGCCCAGGCCGGTGAAGGCCACATGCAGCGCATCGATCTGGCCGTGCAGGCCGACCTCGGTGCCGCGCGGGCGCTGGCTGGCCATGCCGTCGATGACCTTCTGCACATCGGCAGCCACCGCACCCAGGTCACGGCCCTGCACGCTGGCGTACACATCCAGGGTGGGCTGCACGTTGTAGTGGGTCACCACCGCTGAGCTGGAACCGCGCTGGATGTCGGCCAGGCCGCCCAGCACCTGCGGCACGCCACTGCTGCCGGTCACCGGCAATGCACTCAGCGCGGCCAGGCTGTCCATGCGGTACTGCGGGGTAGCGGCCACCACGCCGTAGGAGATGCCGTTCTTCGGGCTCAGCCAGAAGGTCGGCGCAACCTGGCCGCTGCCCGCCAGCGAGGCCACCATGCTGTTGGTGACGTCGCGCTCGGTGATGCCCAGGCCGTTGGCGCGCAGGCGGTCCACGTCCACCTTCAACGTCGGGTAGCCATCGGGCTGCTGCAGGCGCAGGTCGACCAGGCCCGGCACATGGCGCAGGCGGCGGATCAGTTCCCGCGCGTAGTCGCGGTTGCCGGCGGCGTTCGGCCCGGCGATGCGCACATCCATCGGTGCCGGCGAGCCGAAGTTGAGGATCTGACTGCTGGTATCGGCCGGCAGGAAGGCGAATGTCGCACCCGGGAAGGCCGCAGGCAGCACTTCGCGCAGGCGCCGCTCGTACTCGGCCGCATCACCGTGTTCGGGCTTCAGCGAGACCTGGATGTCGCCATCCTGCGGGCCGATGGTGCCGCTGGCACTGTAGGCCATGTTGATGCCGGTCATCGGCAGGCCCAGGTTGTCGACGATGGCGTCGATCTCGGCCGGCGGTACCACCTGGCGGATGCGTGCTTCGATGCGGTCGAAGGCTGCTGCGGTTTCCTCGATGCGGGTGCCCAACGGCAGGCGCACGTGCAGCGACAGCGCGCTGGCCTCGGTGGCCGGGAAGAAGTCCTGGCCCAGGGTCGGCAGCAGCGCGAACGAGACCAGCACGCAGGCCATGAAACCGATCAGGAACGGCCTGCGGTTGCCCAGGGCCAGCCCGAGCAGCGCGTGGTAGCGGTCACGCACGGACGAGAAACCGGCTTCGAACCGCTGCTGCCAGCGCACCAGGGCGGCGGCCAGGCGCGCGCGGCGGTGCTGCGGGTGGTCACCCTCGTGATGGTTGAGGAAGGCATCTTCCGGGTGGTGGCCCACGCCATGTTCGACGCGGTGCGGGCGCAGCAGGTACAGCGCCATGGTCGGCACCAGGGTGCGCGACAGCACGAACGAACTGCCCATGGCGAAAATCACCGCCAGTGCCATCGGCCGGAACAGGTAGCCGGCGATGCCATCAAGCAGGAACATCGGCACGAACACGATGCAGATGCACAGCAGCGACACGAACGCAGGACCGACGATCTGCGCGGCGCCATCGAGAATGGCCTCGCGCACGCCCTTGCCCTGTTCCAGGTACCAGTTGACGTTCTCGATGGTCACCGTCGCATCGTCGACCAGGATGCCCACCGCCAGCGCCAGGCCGCCCAGGGTCATCACGTTGAGCGTCTGCCCCGCCGCCGACAGCAGCGCGATGGCCGACAGCACCGCCAGCGGGATCGATGCGGCGATGATCACCGTCGAACGCCAGCTGCCGAGGAACACCAGGATCATCACGCTGGTCAGCAGCGCGGCGATGATGCCTTCGCGGGCGACGCTGCTGATCGACTCACGCACGAAGGTGGAGGCATCGCCGAGCAGCGAGATCTTCAGCGACGGCGGCAGGGTTTCGCCGATCTGCGGCAGCATGGCGCGGATGCGGCTGACCAGGGTCAGCGTGGAAGCGTCGCCGTTCTTCAGCGCGGCCATCAGCACCGAATGGCCGCCGTTGACGCGCACGATGTTGGTCTGCGGCGGCGAGCCATCGCGCACGTGGGCGACCTGGCCGATGGTGACGATCGCACCGTTGACGGTGCGGATCGGCAGGTCGTTGAGCGCCTCGATGTCGCTGGGGCTGTTGTTGAGCAGTACGGTGAATTCGTTGCTGCCCAGCTTGGCGGTACCCACCGGGGTGATCTGGTTCTGCGCGGCCAGCGCGTTGCCCACATCCTGCGCGGACAGGCCCTTGGCGGCCAGCGCCTGCGGATCGAGGTCGAGGGTGATCTGCCGCTGCTTGCCTCCGTAGGGCGCGGGGATGGCCAGGCCGGGAATGGAGGTGAGCGGCGGGCGCACGGTGTTCTGCGCCAGGTCGCGGATCTGCGATTCACCCAGGGTCGGACTGGAGAACGCCATCTGCAGCACCGGCACGGTGGAGGCGCTGTAGTTGAGGATCAGCGGCGGGGTCATGCCGGCTGGCATCTGCTTGACGATGGTCTGCGAGATCGCGGTGATCTGCGCGTTGGCGGTACGGATGTCCACGCCGGGCTGGAAGAACACCTTGACCACGCCCATGCCGGCCAGCGACTGCGATTCGATGTGTTCGATGTCGTTGACGGTGGTACTGAGCGCGCGCTCGTACGGCGAGATCACGCGGCCTGACATGGCATCGGGGGAGAGGCCGGTGTACTGCCAGACCACGGCGATGACCGGGATGCCGATATCGGGGAACACATCGGTGGGGGTACGCAGTGCGCTGAGCGGACCGACGATGCAGATGAAAATGGCCATCACCACGAAGGTGTAAGGCTTGTTGAGCGCGGTCCTGACCAAGCCGAGCATGCAGCTCTCCAGCAGTGCGAGTGCCCACCACGGGCAGCGCAGGCCGGAAAGTATCGGCGCTGGCAGTTA
Organism: Stenotrophomonas sp. S41; assembly: GCF_016624625.1. Lineage (NCBI taxonomy): Bacteria > Pseudomonadati > Pseudomonadota > Gammaproteobacteria > Lysobacterales > Lysobacteraceae > Stenotrophomonas > Stenotrophomonas sp. S41. The sequence goes on from NZ_JACVTV010000116.1 coordinate 13,388, forward strand.
AAACAAAGCTGTGCCGCGGATGAAACATATTTCATGAAAGGGGTGGGTTCGGCAGGGCTTGCAGCCCTGCACCTGCCGGTAGTGCCGGCCGCTGGCCGGCAGCATTAGAGTCAAAAGCAAGAGCGGCATTCCGTGGGATGGCGGGGCACTGTGGGTTCTCGGGGACGCCGTGAACCCATACATGGGGGCTTGGTCGCCGCTTGCTCATGTGCGCTGTCCTGCGCACACGGCAAGACCGGGGTTGGGCGTCCTGCCCAA
>NZ_JACVTV010000117.1:0-13130 GCF_016624625.1 Stenotrophomonas sp. S41
GACGTATTTACGGCGTCCCCCTCAACCGGACCCACCCCGCCATCCCACGGAATGCAAGCATTTGACGTTGAAGTGGCTTCTGCAGGTGCAGGGCTGCAGGCCCTGCAAAAGAACACACCCCTACAACACCTGCGGCCGGCACAGCAGGCTGAAACCTGCGCCACCCAGCCGCGACTCCCCCGCCGTCACCCGGAACCCGTGCAGGCCGGCAATCGCCGCCACGATCGACAACCCCAGCCCGAATCCCCCGCCCGCGCTGGCATCGGCGCGATGGAAACGCTGGAACACCAGGCTGCGCTCCGCCTCGGCAATGCCCGGGCCGGAATCCTCCACCACGATGCACGTCGCGCCCTCCTGCACCCGCGCCGCCAGCCGCACCCGGCCACCCTCCGGCGCAAAGCGGATCGCGTTGTCCAGCAGGTTGCCGATCGCCTCGAACAGCAGGCCCCGATCCCCCAGCACGCCGGGCAGATCAGCAGCCAGCTCCAGCTCCAGCCACTGCCCCTTCTCTTCAGCCAGCGGGGCGTAGAACGCATGGATCTCCTGCAGCAATGCCTCCGGCGCCAGGGTCACGAAGCCGGACCGGCGCTGGTGGTCCTCCAGCTCGGAAATGCGCAGCAGCGCGCGGAACCGCGCCATCAGCGTATCGGTCTCGTCCAGCACCTGTTCCAGCGCCAGTGCCTGCGGCTCGCCATCACCCACCTGCTGGCGCATGCGGTACAGCTGCGCGCGCAGCCGCGTCAGCGGCGTGCGCAGGTCGTGGGCGATGTTGTCGCATACCCCTTTGACCTCGGTCATCAGCTGCTCGATGCGGTCGAGCATGGCGTTGACGATCGACGCCAGCATGTCCAGCTCGTCGCGGCGGTTGGACAGCGGCAGGCGCTGGCCGAGGTTGCCGGCCACGATCCGTGCAGTCGCTTCTTCAATGGCCTGGATGCGCCGCAGGGGGCGTCTTCGCAGCAGGTGCCAGCCGAGCAGGCCCGGCACCAGGGTCAGCGATACGCCCCACAGCAGTGCATCGAGGATCAGATGGTTCACCTCGTTCAACGGCCCGCTGTAACGCACCAGCACCAGGATGCGGCCGTCGCGGGTGGGCATCGCCAGGCCGAAGCCGCGCTTGCCCTGCGCGTTGGCGTCGGTGATCGGCAGGCCCGAGACCGGGTGCGCGCTGCCATCCAGCGGCAGCTGTTTCGGCAGGGTCTTCAGCACGCCTGCCAGCGGCTGTCCCTGTGGGGTGAACAGACCGTAGGCATCGATGCCGTGCAGGTCATAGCGGCGGTTCTCGCGCAGCGCTTCGGTCAGCGCGTCGCCGCTGAAGTGCTCGAACAGGTGCGCACGCTGCAGCACCGCCGACTGCGCCAGTTCGTCCAGGTACAGCGACACGCGCCAGTACAGCACGCCCAGCAGCACGCACGACCAGGCCACGAACAGCAGGCTGTACAGCCCCAGCAGGCGGCTGCTGGACGAACGCCAGCCGTCAGACAGTTTCGCTGAGGACATAGCCACTGCCGCGCACGGTACGGATCAGCGACGGCAGGTCGGCCTGGTCGAGCTTGCGCCGCAGCCGGCCGATGTGGACGTCGATCAGGTTGGTGCCCGGGTCGAAGTGGTAGCCCCACACTTCCTCGAACAGCATCATCCGGGTCAGCACCTGCCCGGCGTTGCGCATCAGGTATTCCAGCAGCTTGAACTCGGTCGGCAGCAGGCTCAGGCTGCGGCCGCCGCGGTGGGCGGTACGTGCCAGCAGGTCCAGTTGCAGGTCGCCCACGCGCAGCACGGTCTCGTTGCTGGCCGGCTGCTGGCGGCGGCGCAGCAGTACTTCCACCCGCGCGGCCATCTCGTCGGAGGCGAACGGCTTGGTCAGGTAGTCATCGCCACCGGCGCGCAGGCCGCGCACGCGCTCGTCCACGTCGGACAGTGCGCTGAGCATCAGCACGGGGGTCTGCACGCCGATCCGGCGCAGGGTGGTGACGATGGCCAGGCCATCCAGCCCGGGCAGCATGCGGTCCAGGGTGATGGCGTCGTAGTCGCCACTGGCGGCACGGACCAGGCCTTCACGGCCGTCGGCCACCCAGTCCACCTGCAGCCCATGGTTGCCCAGTTCCGCCACGATTTCCTGGGCGGTGATGGCATCGTCCTCGATGGTCAATACGCGCGACATGGGCACCGCTGAAGTCCAGACTCGCCCATGCTCGCCAAATCGGCCGGTGCGGGCAAATGAAACATGCTTCATGCGGGCGCCCGGTACGCACCGGTTCAGCCCGCGTCGTTGTCCTCGCCGGGCAGTTCACCCAGCTCGCCCTGCACCTGCACGTTGTTGCGGCCCATGGCCTTGGCCCGGTAGCACTGGGCATCGGCCGACGCCACCGCCTCGTCCACCGTCATGCCCGCCTCCAGCGGCGCGATGCCGATGCTGGCGCCGATCCGCAGCCGCGCCGTGTCCCACGGAATGGACAGCGCGGCCAGGGTCTGCAGCAGTTCGCGGCCGATGCGCGCGGCCCGGCGCGGGCCACAGCCGGGCAGGATCACCGCGAATTCGTCGCCGCCCAGCCGCGCCACGATGTCCGAATCGCGCACGCCATGGCGCAGCACGCTGGCCACCGCCCACAGCACCGCATCACCGGCAAGGTGGCCCCAGGTGTCGTTGACCGGCTTGAAGCGGTCCAGGTCGATGAACATCAGCGAGGCCGCCTGGCCGGTGCGCTCGACGCGGGTGATCGCCTGCTGCAGGTGCGCCTCGAAGCCACGGCGGTTGCCCAGCTCGGTCAGCGGATCGATCTCGGCCAGGTGGCGTGCCTCGCGCTGGCGGGCGCGCTGCTGGGTATCGTCGCGCAGCACCCACACCGCCCCACGCACCTGGCCTTCGTCATCGCGCAGCCAGGCGCGGGTCAGGTCCACCGGCACCGTGGCCGCGCCCAGCCGCATCAGCAGGTCGGCATGCAGGTCCACCGCGTTGCTGTCCGGGTCCAGCAGCACCGCCACATCCAGCACCGAGCCGGGCGCGTACTCGGTGGTCAGCGACAGCACGTCCTGCACGTTGTGCCCGGCCAGGGCCAGCGCGTTGTCATCCGCCAGGATGCGCACGGCCGCAGCGTTGGCGTACTCGATACGCCCTTCCAGGGTCACGCTCAGCACCAGGTCGGCCACCGCATCCAGGGTGATGCGGCTGCGCTGCTCGGTTTCGTACAGGCGCTGCTCGCTGCTGCGCTGGGAAGTGACGTCCTGGATCTGCGACACGAAATGCAGCGGCTCGCCGCGCTCGTTGCGCACCAGCGAGACCGACAGGCGCGCCCAGATGGTGTTGCCATCGCGGTTGAGGTAGCGCTTTTCCAGATGGTAGTAATTGCGCCGGCCGGCCAGCAGGTCCTGCACCAGCGCCAGGTCGGTCTGCAGGTCGGCCGGATGGGTCAGACGCTGGAAATCCACCTGCAGCAGCTCTTCGCGCGGGTAGCCGAGGATCCGGCACAGCGCATTGTTGACGTCCAGCCAGCGCCCTTCCAGCGAGACCAGGGCCATGCCCAGCGCCGCCGAGGTGAACGCACCGGCAAACTTGTCCGCGGCCAGCCGCGCATCCGCACGCGCCTGCTGCATCTCGGTGATGTCGATGGCCATGCCGACGTAGCCGATGCGCTGGCCGTCGGCACCGTCCATGCGGCTGATCGACAGGCGCACCTGGCGGCGCTGGCCATCCTTGCGCAGGAAGGTCCACTGCCGTGAGAACGTGCCGCCCTGGGCCTGCGCGGCCAGTGCCTGGAAGACGGTCGGCAGGCGCCCTTCGGCATCGGCCAGCGGCGCCAGGAACACGGCGATCTCCTCAGGCTCGTGGAAAATGCCCGGGTCGACCCGGCCCACCACGTCATCGGCCGTATAGCCCAGCAGGCGCTCGGCGCCGCTGTTGAACAGGGTGATCATGCCCTGCGGGTCGGTGGCCATCACCGCCACTTCGTCGGACGCATCGACCAGCGCCTGCAGCCGCTGGCGCATTTCCGCCGCGTCCTGCCGGGCCTGCTGCAGTTCGGTCACATCATCGTGGGCGCCGGCCATCCACACCGGGCGGCCCTGCCCGTCCCGCTCGAATACGCGTCCGCGGTCGTGGATCCAGATCCAGCGGCCGTCCTTGTGGCGCATGCGCAGCAGGCACGCATAGTGGTCGGCGTGCCCGCGGAAGTGCTCCTCCAGCGCGGCATCGGAACGGGCCAGGTCATCGGGATGGACCAGCGCCTGGAACGTATCCTGGTTCACCGGCTCCAGCTCTTCCTGGCGATAGCCGACGATCTCGGCCCAGCGCGCGTTGATGCGCATCTGGCCCGTCTGCACGTTCCACTCCCAAGTGCCCGCTGCGGTGCCTTCGATGATCATCGCCAGGCGGCGGCGGTCTTCGGCCAGCTCCACCAGGCGCCGCTCGACCAGGTTGCCTTCGTTGTTGCCGGGGCCGCCCATCAGCTCTCCCTGCCCTGCGCGCAGGCGCGCGCGGGCCGCAGCGCAAGGCTGCAACCCTGATGGAAGCTGGCGGGAACGATTGGCGCCACGGCCCTCCCCGGCGACGACGGGACGGCCCGATGGCCCCCCTTGGGCGCAAGTGTGCGCACTGCGGGGGAACCTCGACAAGTCCCCCCTCGCAGGCGAGCGCCTGGAGGGGTGCCGGACTCAGCTGCGCTTGGCGCGCGCGAAGGCGTCGGCCAGGGCATTGTTGGCGGGTGGCGCCGACTGCGCCGGGCGGCCGCCATTGCCCTGCCCGCGGTTCTGGCCACGGTTCGGACCGCCGGCATCGCGGCGCGGCCCCTGCCCCTGGCCACGCTCCTCGCGCTGGCCGGGCCGGCTGGTGGACTGGCCGGGGGTGTCGTCCAGGCGCCGGGTCAGGGCGATGCGCTTGCGAGGCACGTCCACCTCCAGCACCTTCACCTTGACGATGTCGCCGGCCTTGACCACGTCGCGCGGGTCCTTGACGAAGGTGTCCGACAGCGCCGAGATGTGGATGAGGCCGTCCTGGTGCACGCCGATATCGACGAACGCACCGAAGGCCGCCACGTTGCTGACCACGCCTTCCAGCACCATGCCTTCGCGCAGATCCTTGATGTCCTCGACGCCCTCGGCGAAGCGCGCGGCCTTGAACTCCGGACGCGGATCGCGACCCGGCTTTTCCAGTTCCTTGAGGATGTCGCGCACGGTCGGCACGCCGAAGGTCGCGTCGGTGAACTGCTCGGCCTTCAGGCCTCGCAGGAAGCTGCCATCACCGATCAGCGCCTTGATCGGGCGCGCGGTGCTGGCGACGATGCGCTCGACCACCGGATAGGCTTCCGGGTGCACGGCCGAGGCATCCAGCGGCTGGTCGCCATCGGCGATGCGCAGGAAGCCGGCGCACTGCTCGAAGGTCTTCTCGCCCAGCCGCGCCACCTTCAGCAGGTCCTTGCGGCGCTTGAACGGGCCGTTGTCATCGCGGTGGCGCACGATGTTCTCGGCCACTGTCGACGACAGGCCGGACACGCGCGACAGCAGCGCGGCCGAGGCGGTGTTGACGTACACGCCGACGGCGTTCACGCAGTCCTCCACGCGCGCATCCAGTGCCCGCGCCAGGCGGTACTGGTCCACGTCGTGCTGGTATTGGCCGACACCGATCGCCTTCGGTTCGATCTTCACCAGTTCGGCCAGCGGGTCCTGCAGGCGGCGGGCGATCGACACCGCGCCACGCAGCGACACGTCCAGGCCGGGGAACTCCTTGGCCGCGAATTCGGACGCCGAGTACACCGAGGCACCGGCTTCGCTGACCACCACCTTCTGCAGCTTCGGGTTGCCGGCGGCCTTGATGGCCTCACCGGCCAGCTTGTCGGTCTCACGGCTGGCGGTGCCGTTGCCGATCGCGATCAGCTCCACGTTGTGCTTCGCACACAGCTGCTTGATCGTCTGCAGCGACTGGTCCCACTGCCGGCGCGGCTCGTGCGGGTAGATGGTCTCGGTCGCCACCAGCTTGCCGGTGGCATCGACCACGGCGATCTTGCAGCCGGTGCGGATGCCCGGGTCCAGGCCGAGCACGGTCTTCGGCCCGGCCGGTGCGGCCAGCAGCAGGTCCTTGAGGTTGTCGCCGAACACGGCGATCGCGTCGGCCTCGGCCTTCTCGCGCGCCTGGTTGAACAGGTCCAGCAGCAGGTGCGTGTGCAGCTTGGCGCGCCAGGTCAGGCGGCAGGCATCGAGCAGCCAGCGGTCGGCAGCACGGCCCTGGTCGGCAATGCCGGCCTTGCGCGCCACGCGCCCTTCGGCGTACTGGTGGCCGGCCTCGGCATCGCTGCCCGGGTCCAGTTCCAGGAACAGGATCTCTTCGCGGCGCGCACGGAAAAGCGCCAGCAGGCGGTGCGAGGGAATCTTCGCCAGCGACTCGGCGTGTTCGAAATAATCGCGGTACTTGGCGCCTTCGTTTTCCTTGCCCTCGGCCACGCGGGCGCGGATCACGCCGCCCTCGCCCAGCCAGGTGCGCAGCTCGCCGACCAGCGCGGCGTCTTCGCCCCAGCGCTCCATCAGGATCGCGCGGGCACCTTCCAGCGCGGCCTTGGTATCGGCCACGCCCTTGTCGGTGTCAACGAAGGTGGCGGCGAACACCTGCGGATCCCGGGTCGGGTCGCCCAGCAGGCCATCGGCCAGCGGCTCCAGCCCGGCCTCTCGGGCGATCTGCGCGCGGGTGCGGCGCTTGGGCTTGTACGGCAGGTACAGATCTTCCAGCCGGCTCTTGGTATCGGCGGCGAGGATGTCGTTGCGCAGTTCGTCGCTCAGCTTGCCCTGCTCGCCGATGCTGGCCAGCACGGCGGCGCGGCGGTCTTCCAGCTCGCGCAGGTAGGTCAGGCGGGTTTCCAGGTTGCGCAGCTGGGTGTCGTCCAGGCCACCGGTCACTTCCTTGCGGTAGCGGGCGATGAACGGAACGCTGGCACCCTCGTCGAGCAGGCCGACGGCGGCACGTACCTGGGCGGACTGGGCACCGATCTCGTCGGCGATGGTCTGGGCGATCTGCTGGGCGAGCGCGCTCTGGGCGTTCTTGGCGTCGTGCATTGCTTCAGGTCTGGGCCGCATTACGGGAAGGCCCCATTCTGGCAACCCACGACCAAGCGGGACAAGGCGTTGACAGGGGGCGGGATTCAGCCTCCGGCGGCCGGTCGGGACGCCGGCATCCTGGCGAGGGGGGCTGGGATGCCGGCGCGGGCGCGCGATGGTGGGCGCGCCCTGCCGCGTGTTACGGGGTCAACGGTAGTGGCGGGCGGCGCGCTGCATGACGATGTCGTCACGCAGGCTTTCCAGGGCCATCAACCGGACCTTGCCGACACCTTGCAGTTCCATGAACCGCTCGGTGTAGAACTCCGGCCCCAGCGCGGTGTCGGCGCGGGATTTGCTGAAGCCGTAGGGCACCACGCCCTTCTCGCCATCCTTGCTACCACCGACATAGAGAACAATTGCCATGTGATGTCTTCCTCCAAATTGCTACTGCGTACTGCACACGATGAGCGGTACTTGCGAGCTCATCGGGATAGAGCTTACCGCGATCAAGCTGACTGGAACGTCACGAAGGCTAATGACGATCGGTTGCATGCAGATGACTGCCCGATCACTGCAGAACGCTTACGGATCTTTAACCTCCGGCTAACAAACGGGGGTTTCCAGCCAACGGCGCAGCCCCTCATGGGTGGCGGGGGTGGGTCGACTGGCAGTCAACTGGCATTGCGAGCTGGGCCGGGCGGTTCCCGGGTGCCTCCACCCACGGAAAAGAAAAAGAAGATCAAAAGCAAAGCAGCCTGGCCGGCCGCTCTTTGCTTCCTGTAGAGCCGAGCCTTGCTCGGCTGCGAGCAAGCGCAGCGCGCGACCCGTTTCTGCTGTTCTTTTTCTTTTCCGTGGCTGGACGCCGCAGGAACGTGTCCGTGGCCGGGCAGGTGGGTTGCGCAGGGGCGTGAGCCGCATGGATGCGGCGACCGAGCTTACAGGGATGTACTTGCAGCGTCCCCTGCGCAATCCACCTGCCCGGCCAGCCCCCATGAATCACCGCACCCCAGCCACGAGGGGCTGCGCCGTTGGCTGGAAACTACGGCCACCAGCCGTGCCCGAACCGGGCGTAATGATCCGCCGCCCGCTCAAACGGGTTGCGCGCGCTCACGCCCCCGCACAGCAGGTACACCGGCAGGTACAGCGGCCCCAGCACCAGGTACTGGTACACGTGCGCCCGCTCATGGTCATCCAGCCGGATCAGCGGCTCCACGCCCCACCCCGCCTGGTGCGCATAGGTGCGGCAGGACATGCCCAGGTCGTGGCCGGTATGCAGGATGACGTTGCCCAAGGTGATCGCCCCGCCCGGCCCCCAGGGCCAGTGGTCGAAGATCAGCGCACAGTCGCGACTGCTCCAGCGCAGCTTCGCCCCGCCCAGCAGCCCGGCCAGCCCGCCGATCACCCCGATCAGCGTATTGGGCAGGGTCCAGGCCGCGCCCAGCACCTGCAGCGCGCGCAGCCAGAGCGGCCAGGGCCGGGAGGCGGCGTTCAATCGGCCTCGTTCGGGATCAGCAGCCACAGGAGCAGGTAGACCAGGATGCCGGGGAAGGCGGCCGAGCCGATCGAGACCAGCACGAATACGATCCGCACCAGGGTGGGGTTCCAGCCGAAGCGATGGGCAATGCCGCCCATCACGCCGGCGATCATCCGATCGTTCAACGAACGCGACAGCGTGCGTGGCGTGGTGTTCATGGTGGCACCTCCTCGGGAACCAGAAAGAGCGGTCGAGCGTGGCCCGACTCTACACCGCCGGTATGTCTACGGCGTGCGTTGACGCAGGGCCTGCAGGCGGGCGCCGAACCAGGCGGCGGCGGTCTGTTCAGCCTTTCCCGGGCACTGGATGCGGTAGGCCTTGCCGCTCATGCTGCTCTGGCTGGCGGCGCGCTCGATGAACTGCTCGGCGCTGTCCACCTTGTCCTTCTTCAGCAGGTAGTCGTACTTGCGCTGCAGGTGCGCACGCGCCTCGGCCGCGTCATGCCAGCTGCCATTGCGCTGGAACCGGCACTGCGAGCCATCGAGGCTGCCGATCAGTTGCGCGATCTCGCGCTGCGCCTGCGGGCCGGGGGCGGCGTGGGCGAATGGCGCTGACAGCAGTGCGGCAAGGATCAGTAGATGTCGTGATGCCATCTGGACCTCAGCAATAGTCGAGCATGGCTCGACTCTACAGGGGCAGTCGAGCAAGCTCGACTCTACCGGTCGCGGGCCTTCAGCCAGCCATCGATGGTTGCCGGTACTTCACGCTGGGCGCGCCCGGAAACGTAGATGCCGATGTGGCCACCGCGGAAACTGGACTCGGTGTAATCGTCGGTGCCCAGGCGCCCACGCATCGCGCGCGAGGCGTCGGGCGGCACCAGGTGGTCCTGCTCGGCATAGATGTTCAGCACCGGCAGCGTCACCTGCGACAGGTCGACCGCTTCCTCGCCGATCCGCACCGTACCGTTCACCAGCCCGTTGCCCTGGTAGAACTGCTTGATGAAGTCACGGAACGCCTCGCCTGCCAGGTCCGGCGAATCGAAGATCCACTTCTCCATGCGCAGGAAATCCTCCAGCGCCGCCTTGTCGTCGAGGATGTCGAGCAGGCCCACGTACTTCTGCACGTTCAGCCGGAACGGCTTGAGCATCAGGTAGCTGGCATTCATCAGGTCGGCCGGGATGTTGCCCAGCGTGTCCACCAGCAGGTCCACGTCCACCTGCCGCGCCCAGTGCGAGAGCATGTTGTCGGCGGTGTGGAAATCGACCGGGGTGACCATGGTGATCAGGCTGCCCAGCTTCTGCCGGCGCAGCGCGGCATAGCACAGGGCGAACACGCCGCCCTGGCAGATGCCCAGCATGTCGACCGGCCCACCGCTGCGCGTGCGCAGCGCATCCACTGCGCCATCGATGTAGCGCAGCAGGTAGTCCTCCAGCGTCTGGAAGCGCTCGGAGCGGTCCGGGTAGCCCCAGTCCAGCACGTACACGTCCTGGCCCAGCGCCAGCAGCTTCTGCACCAGCGAACGGTCGGCCTGCAGGTCGACCATGTACGGCCGGTTCACCAGCGCGTAGACGATCAGCAGCGGTGGCCTGCGGGTCGGCGCCTGCTCGCCCACGAAGCGGTACAGCACCACCTTGCCGTCGCGCCAGACTTCCTCGCGGGCAGTGGCGCCATAGTCCACGTCCTCCACCTGCGGCAGCAGCTTCAGCCCTTCCATCAGCTTGCGCTGCATGGCCAGGGTTTCCTGCATCAGGTCATCGGCGTTGAAGCCCAGCGGTCCTTTCATCGGTTGTTATTTCCGCGCAGTGGTGCGGCGTGCGGCGGGCTTCGCCGGAGCTTTCTTGGTAGCGGCCTTTTTGCCAGCCGGCTTCGGCGCGGCGGATTTCTTCGCCGGCGCGGCCTTCTTCGCGGGCTTGCGTGCGGCCGGCTTCACCTTGGCCGGCGCCGGCTGTGCCACCGGGTCGACCTCGGCGGTCCCGGCCAGCACGGCCACCTGCGCCTGCAGGCGGCGCAGGCAGCGCTCCAGCTCGGCGATGCGTCGGTGGGCGGCATCCATCTCGCTGCGCGTGGGCAGGCCGATGCGCTCGCTCACCTGCTCGACCTCGCGCTGCAGGCTGGCACGCAGGCGCATCTGTGCGTTGCCCAGCGAGGCGTAGACCTGCTGGAACGCCTCGGACAGGGCGACCTTGGCGTAGGCCTCTTCGGCCACCTCGATCCACAGGTCGAACATCGCCCGCGCACTGGTCAGCTGGCTGCCCGGTTGCTCGTGCTCGGCCAGGCGCTTTTCGAACAGGTCGAAGGCCTCTTCCAGCGCCTGCTTGATCTGGTCCACGTAGGCGCGCGAATGCTGCTGGTATTCCTCCTGCGCGCGCAGCAGGGTCTGCCAGCGCGCCTGGTGCTCTCGGCCGGGCCCGAAGGCCGGGCTCTGCAGCCACGGGCCGGCCTGTACCTGCCACTGCTGCAGCCATGCGGCAAATTCGGGCAGCGCGGCACCCGCCTGGGTGCTGCCACGTGCGCCCTGCAGCATCCACTGCAGCATGCCGTCACCCTGCCCCTGCACGGCTTCGCGCCAGGCCTGGGCCACGTCGGCGCTGCTGGCATCGCGGCCGGCGAAGCGCGCGGCCACTTCCTGCATCGTGCCGTACCAGCTGCCGGCCTGCTCGCGGAAGCGGCGCAGCGCATCTTCCGGCGCGCCCTGCCCCTGTTCGGGCAGCAGCTGGCCCCACCAGTCGAACAGGCGCTGCCAGCTGCCCGGGTCGTCGCCGGCCGGTGCCCCCGGCGTAGCGGCATGGCGCAGGGCATCGCCCCAGGCGCCGAAGTACTGGCGGGACAGGTTCTCGAAATCGCTGCTGCCGGCGTCGTGGGCCGAGCTGGTCATCGCGGGCCTCCGCTGGGCTGGGTCATGGCTTGGGAATGTGCAGGGTCTTGCTGATCATCAGCGAGCCGGACAGGGCGAACAGCAGCACCATCGGGTGCAGCTGCCACGGGCCGAGCTGCCACTGGCCGAACCAGAGGTCATGGCCGATGGCATCGGTGCCGGCGGCAATGGCCAGCACGATCACCAGCGCCAGGCTGGTTGGAATGGGCGTGCCCTCGAAGTATTTGACCTTGCCCTCTTCCCCAGACATCGCCTCGGCGGTGACGTTGTAGCGGGCCAGGCGGCTGACGCCGCAGCAGACGAAGTAGCTCAGCACCAGCCAGTCCCAGCCGCCCTGCATGCCGCAGGCATAGGCCAGCGCCGCCGGGGCCACGCCGAAGGAGATCACATCCGACAGCGAATCGAGCTCGCGGCCCAGGGTGGAGCTGGACTTGCGCCAGCGCGCGATGCGGCCGTCGAGGGCATCGAAGATGAAGGCCAGCGGGATCAGCGCCATGCCGAACATCAGGTAGCCGCGCTCGCCGTCCTGCAGGAAGCGCATGGCGGCAAACACCGCCCCGGTGCCGCAGAAGGCGTTGGCCAGGGTGAACCAGTCCGCCAGTTGGAACTCACGCAGCATCGAGAAATGACGTTTCATGGGGTCTCACGGGGCATCAAGGCAGACAGGGTACCGCGAGCGCCGCTACCGGTGACAGCGTTGGCATCGACCGGCCTTCACACGTCCGTCACCCCTCATCACCGGCGGTGAATTTTTCGCCACCCATCTTGACACCCTAGGGGGGTGGAGCCTGTCGCGGCTTATCCACAAAGTTGCCCACGCGTAATCCACACCCCCTGTGGACAACCTGGTCTCAGGGACTGCGACGCTGGCCATTTGCTGATCACCTCGACGCGGGGTTTTCCTACTTCCCAATCCACCGACCCGGCGCTATGGTCACCGGCGGACCCGCCGACGCCACGTCCGATTCCTTCTTCATGGACGTTGTCGATGCTGGACGCACGCACCCTGGCCGCGCAGTTGCGGCACCCCCACGGCGAGGCCGCTCTGGCCGTGGGCGAATCGATGAACCGCAGCAACGGCGAGCTCAACCGCGCCGCCATCACCCTGCTGGCGGTGGCGCCGGGCGAACAGGTGCTGGAGATCGGCCCGGGCAATGCGGCCTTCGCGCCGCTGCTGCTGCAGGCGGAGGACAGCCGGTATCTGGGCATCGAGCTGTCCACGGCGATGGTCGACGCCGGCAACCAGCATCTGGCCGGTGTTGGCCTGGCCGATCGCGCCGCCCTGCGCCACGGCGATGCCCACGCGCTGCCGGTGGCCGATGCTTCGGTGGACGCCGCACTGGCGGTCAACACGCTGTATTTCTGGCCGAACCTGGCCCCGGTGCTGGACGAACTGGCGCGCGTGCTCTGCCGCGGTGGCCGCCTGTGCCTGGCCTTCGGCGATGCAGGCTTCATGCGCAGCCTGCCGTTCGCGGCCGATTTCCAGCTGCATGAGCTCGATGCCGTGGAGCTGGCGCTGCGGGTGGCCGGCTTCAACGTCTCGGCCTGGCGCAGCCACCTCGAGACGGCCACCGGCAACGACGGGCAGTCGCGCGACAAGCATTTCCACCTGTTGCTGGCGCATCGGCGCTGAGCGACCCCGCCGCGCTGAAAATCCGCCGGGCATGGCCCGGCGCTACCTGAAGGGGGCCGACCGACGATCCGCCGGGGGGGGGGGGGCGGGCGCGCGGGGGGGGGGGGGGGGGGGGGGGGGGGGGGGGGGGG
>NZ_JACVTV010000118.1:0-13123 GCF_016624625.1 Stenotrophomonas sp. S41
CGTTGGTCCGCACTGCGGATGGGTTCATCCACGCATGGCGTGGATCTACTGGACCGCATCCACGCATGGCGTGGATCTACTGCACCGCATCCACGCATGGCGTGGATCTACGCGTGGCATGGATGTTCCCGTTTTGCCAGTAGATCCACGCCATGCGTGGATGGCACTCACTTCACTGCTGGATGCAACAGGCGCTCGAACTGCTCGTCACTGCATCCGTCCTCCCCGCATCCCGGCAGCGCCAGCTCCACCCGCCCCGGCGGCTGTGCATCACTCAATGGAACCGCGTCACGCAACTGTGCGCGCGTCGGATAGACGTACACCAGCCGATAACGCGCTTCGCCGCTTTGCCCACGCCAGCGTTCGAACTGCAGCAGGCCGCCGATCGGCGTCTTCTCCCGCTGGCCCGGCAGCGTGTAATCAGAGGCACCCAGCGCCGCCAGCACTGAGCCGATGTTGGAATCGTGGCCCACCAGCAGGCTTACCTTCGGCGACTGCGGATCAGCGAACACGCCACCGATGTGCGACAGCAGCGGCGCTGCCACATCGCGCGCTACCTCCGGCGTGCCGAACAGGATGTCCTGGTAAGCATTGCGCACCCGCGCCAGCGCCTGCCACTGCGCATCGTCGTGCAGCCTGCCCCAGCCGGCCGCAGTACCCGTCGCGTTCTGGTAATCCTCCATCAGCAGCGCATCGACCATGCCATTGGCCAGCGCCAGCGAACCAGACGCCCCCGGCTCCTTGCCCGCTTCCGCGCGGAACTGGCTGTCGCCCGTACGCAGCGTGCAGTGGCTGCGTCCCGTGCAGGCTGGCGAGGCCGCGTATTCCACCACGTCCTCCACCACCTGCAGATCCGGGCCCAAGCGCGCCTGCGATTCGGCCTTCTGCATGGCACGCAGGGCGCGGCGCTGGAAGCCGGCATCGTCGCGGTGGATCACCGGGTCGAACAGCGGATCCATCGTGCCCAGCGGGCGGCGCTGTTCCACCCCGACGTGGCAACCGGGGAAGGCGCCGGCAATGAAGAACTGCGCGGTGGCCTGGGTGCGCTGCAGGCTGTTGGCCAGCGCGTGGAAGTCACTGGCCTGCGGGCAGCCGGTGGCCGGCAGCAGCTGCTGCGTGCGCAGCCACTGGCCGAGGTAGCGGCCCATGTAGACCTCCAGCACGCCGCCCCTGGTGGTCAGCTCACCGGCGACAACATCCCACTTCGTCCAGGCATGCGGCGTGGCTTCGGCGAGGGTGCCCGAGGACACCAGCGGCGCGCGCAGATTGTGGCGGCTGAGCAGGACCACCTGCTCGAGCGTGTCGCCGTGCACGGGGGCTGGCGCGGCGGCCGCGGTTGAACTGACCAGGGCAAGCGCGAGCAGCAAAGGGCGGAGCGGGTGGATCATGCGGGTCTCCGGAAACACACCGGGGTCAGAGCCCTTTCCTGCGGAAAGGGATCCGACCCCAAGGGATGCATGGCCGGGGTCGGATCCCTCTCGCAGAGAGGGCTCTGACCCCGAAACGGTTATTGCTCGGCCGCCACGAACCCACCGGTCTGCCGCGCCCACAGGCGCGCGTACAGGCCACCGGCGGCGATCAGCTCGCCATGCGTACCGGTTTCGACGATGCGGCCCTGGTCCATCACCACCAGACGGTCCATGCGCGCGATGGTCGACAGGCGGTGCGCGATCGCGATCACTGTCTTGCCGCCCATCAGCTCGTCCAGGCTGTCCTGGATCGCCGCTTCCACTTCCGAATCCAGCGCCGAGGTGGCTTCGTCCAGCACCAGGATCGGTGCGTCCTTCAGCAGCACGCGGGCGATGGCGATGCGCTGGCGCTGGCCACCGGACAGCTTCACGCCGCGCTCGCCGACGTGCGCGTCATAGCCACGACGCCCCTGCCCGTCCACCAGCGTGTCGATGAAGGCCTCGGCACGCGCCTTGGCCACGGCCGCTCGCAGCTGCTCGTCGCTGGCGTCGGGGCGGCCATACAGCAGGTTGTGGCGGATCGAACGGTGCAGCAGCGAGGTGTCCTGGGTGACCACACCGATCTGCTGGCGCAGGCTTTCCTGGGTGACGTGGGCGATGTCCTGCCCGTCGATCAGGATGCGGCCGCTTTCCAGGTCGTACAGGCGCAGCAGGATGTTGACCAGGGTCGACTTGCCGGCGCCGGACGGACCGACCAGGCCGATCTTCTCGCCGGGCTTGACCACCAGGTCCAGGCCGGCGATCACCCCGCCCTTCTTGCCGTAATGGAAGTGGATGTCCTGGAAGTGCACGCCGCCGTGGGCTACCTGCAGCGGCACGGCGTCCTCGCGGTCCTGCACGGTCAGCGGTTGGGCGATGGTGGTGATGCCATCCTGCACCGTGCCGATGTCCTCGAAGATGCCGTTGATGGTCCACATGATCCAGCCGGACATGTTGTGGATGCGGATGACCAGGCCGGTGGCCAGGGTGATCGCGCCCACGGTGATGTGTCCGCCATTCCACAGCCACAGCGCCAGGCCGCAGGTGCCGGCGATCAGGAAGCCGTTGACGATGGCGATGGTCAGGTCCATGCCGGTGGTGATGCGGGTCTGCGCGCGGTGCTTGACCGCCAGTTCCTGGATCGACTCGGCCACGTAGGCCTGCTCGCGGCCACCATGGGCGAACAGCTTCAGCGTCGGGATGTTGGTGTAGCCGTCGACGATGCGGCCCATCGCCTTCGAACGCGCCTCCGAGGCGATCCATGCGCGTTGCTTCGCGCGCGGCACGAAGTAGGCCAGGATCACCGCATAGGCGAGCAGCCACAGGATCAGCGGCACCATCAGGCGCCAGTCGGCCTGCGCGAACAGGTACAGCGCGGTGCCGGTGTAGACCACGATGTACCAGAGCGAATCGACCATCTGCACGGCCGACTCGCGCAGCGACGTACCGGTCTGCATCACCCGGTTGGCGACGCTGCCGGCGAAATCGTTCTGGAAGAAACTCAGGCTCTGCCGCACAACGTAGTTGTGCATCAGCCAGCGCGAGCGGTTGCTCAGGCCCGGCACGATGGCCTGGTTGACCAGCAGGTTGTGCAGGCCGACCAGGATCGGACGCGCGATGACCGTGATGAACAGCATCCAGCCCAGCTCGTTGGCGTGGCGCTGGAAGAAACCGGCACCGGGCTGCTCGGCGACCATGTCGACGATGCGACCCAGGTAATCGAACATCGCCACTTCCACCAGCGCCAGCAGCAGGCCGGCGATGAGGGTGGCCAGCAGCACCGGCCACACCGGGCGCAGGTAGTGCAGGTAGAACGGCAGCACCTTCTGCGGCGGCATGCGGCCGTCCACGGCCGGGAACACCGGAATCAGGGATTCAAACCAACGAAACATCACATTCCCTCGCCAGATCAGCGCGGGGATTATCCCATGGACGGTGTGTTCCCGGCGTTCGCCGGGCATGGCCCGGCGCTACCGTTACGGGGTGGCCGGGGTGAACAGCAGGTCCTGGAAGTCGAAGCTGAAATCGGTCAGGTCCGAGATCGACTGCATGCGCACCTCGCGTACCTTGCCGTCCGGGTCCAGGCTGAAGTTCACGAACGCATCGGCGTTGAGCGAGCGGTCATCCCAGCGCACGATGAAGGTGTTGTGCTGCCAGTGCTCCAGGCGGCCGGTCAGCTGCGCGGTCTTGGCAAAGCGCAGGCGCAGGCCCTTGCCCTCGGCCGACACCACCATGTCGCCATACCAGCGGTCGCGGTAGGTGGCGGCATAGGCGGCCAGCGGCAGCGACGGCGTGCTGCCCTTGGCGCGCTCGGCCTGGTGCTTGGCCCAGGCTTCATCGGCCTTGTCCTGGCCCTTGGCCACGCCCTTGGCGTAGGCGTCGACCCAGTCATGCTTCTCGCCGCCCAGGTAGGCATCGAGCACGCTCAGGGTAATGGCATTGAACGCCGCGCCCGATTCCTGGTTGGTCAGCACCACCACGCCCAGCTTCTGCCCCGGCACCAGGGTCAGGCGCGAAACCATGCCCGGCCAGCCGCCGGTATGCCAGACCAGCTTCTGCCCACGGTAGTCGCTCAGGCTCCAGCCCTCGCCATAGCCGGCGAAGTTGGCGCGCGCCGGCTCCAGCTCGGGCACGCTCGGTGCGGCGATCGCCTGCGGCGTGATCATCTGCCACATCTCTTTCTGGGTCTTGGCACTGAACAGCGGCGTGCCATCGGCCAGCGCGCCCTCGGCCAGCTGCACCTGCATCCAGCGCGCCATGTCATGCGCACTGGAATAGATGCCGCCGGCACCGGCGTTGTTCGACCAGGTCAACGGCGCAACGGTGCGCAGATCCTTGAAATCGTACTTGGCGTGGCCGACCGCTGCGTTGTCGCCGGCCTGCAGGTGGTCGGCGTTGTAGCGCGTGCCGGCCATGCCCACCTTGTCGAAGATGCGGGTCTGCAGGAACTGCTGGTAACTCATGCCCGACACTTTCTCGATCACCTGCTGGGCGACCGCATAGAGGATGTTGTCGTAGGCATAGCGCTCGCGGAAACCACCCTTCAGCGGCACCTGGCCCAGGCGCTGCACCACCTCGGCATTGCTGTAGGAGGTGGTCGGCCAGAACAGCAGGTCGCCAGCGCCGAGGCTGAGGCCACTGCGGTGCGAGAGCAGGTCGCGCAGGGTCATCTGCCCGGTCACGAACGGATCGGACATGCGGAACGACGGCAGGTGGTCGATCACCTTGTCGTCCATCTTCAGCTTGCCGTCCTCGGCCAGCAGGTTCAGCGAGGTGGCGGTGAAGGCCTTGGTGTTGGAGGCGATGGCGAACAGGGTATCGGCCTGTACGGGCGCCGACTTGCCCAGCTCACGCACGCCCCAGCCGCGCTCCAGCACGACCTTGCCATCCTTGACCACGGCCACGGACACGCCGGGCACGTCGAACTGCGCGCGCACGCGCTCGACGGTCGCATCCAGGTCCTGCAGCTGCGCCGGGGTCGGCGCGGTTTCGGCCGCATTCGCCATCGTCGCGCAGGCCAGCAGCACGGCGCCTCCAATCCAGTTGTTCATCCAGCACCATCTCCGAACAGGGGTTGCGGCCATGTGCAGGCCGTCACCGGGGTTTCGCGCGATGGTAACGGCCGTCGGCCGATCCTGCCCTGTGCCATAGGAGGGGTGTCATGGTCCACAGCGATCCATCCAGCACCGGTTCGACCATCATTCCGTGCCTGCGCTACCGCGACGCACGGGCCGCCATCGACTGGCTGCAGCGCGCGTTCGGCTTCCATGCCCAGGCGGTGTACGCCGAAGGGGAGGCGGTCTTCCACGCGCAACTGGTGTTCGGCAGCGGCATGATCATGCTCGGCTCGGCCAGCAACGGCGGTGAGTGGTCGAAGCTGGCGGTGATGCCCGACGAAGTCGGCGGCCGGCAGACCCAGAGCGCCTGCGTCATCGTCGCCGATGCGGACGCGCATTACGCGCGGGCCAAGGCAGCCGGCGCGCGCATCGTCATCGACATCGCCGACCAGGACTACGGCGGCCGGGGCTACGCCTGCGCCGATCCCGAAGGCTATTTGTGGTGGTTCGGCAGCTACGATCCCTGGCGCGCGGACCACGGCCAGTGACGCCCGCCGCGATCCGCTGCGGGATCGGCGGCTGGGTGTTCCCCGAGTGGCGCGGTGGCATGTTCTACCCCGAGGGCCTGCCGCAGCGCGAGGAGCTTGCGCACGCCAGCCACGCGCTGCGCTGCATCGAGATCAACGGAACGTTCTACCGCACGCCCACCGAAGCGCAGTGCGCGCAATGGGCGGCACAGACGCCGGACGGCTTCCGATTCTCGTTGAAGGCGCCACGCTACCTCGTGCAGCGCCGCGACCTGTCCTCCACCGTCGACGCGGCTGCGCCGTTCCTGCAGGCCGCGCTGGCGCTGGGTGATCGGCTGGGCCCGCTGCTGTGGCAGTTCGACCCGAAGCATCCGGCCGATGC
Source organism: Stenotrophomonas sp. S41 (assembly GCF_016624625.1). Taxonomy (NCBI): domain Bacteria; kingdom Pseudomonadati; phylum Pseudomonadota; class Gammaproteobacteria; order Lysobacterales; family Lysobacteraceae; genus Stenotrophomonas; species Stenotrophomonas sp. S41. Next base: position 5,915 of record NZ_JACVTV010000118.1, read on the forward strand.
GGTGGCACTGGAAGCGCTGATGGCCGCGCTGCCGAAGACGCTGCAGGGCATGCCGCTGCAGCATGCGCTGGAAGTGCGCAACGCGCAGGTGCATGGGCCCGACCTGGTCACCGCCGCGCGCCGCCATGGCGTGGCCCTGGTGATCGAGGACAGTGACGAGGCCCCGCTGCACGGCGACGTCAGCGCAGGCTTCGTCTATGCGCGGATCAAGCGCAGCCAGGCGCGCCTGCGCGAAGGCCTGCCGCGTCCGCAGCAACAACGCTGGGCCGAACGTGCGCGGCGCTGGTCACGCGGCGAACCCGTGGACGACCTGCCCTGCCTCGCCGAACCGGCGGTGCCGCAGCCGCGCGAGGTCTACCTGCTGTGCATCGGCGCGGGCAAGGCACGCAATCCCGCCGCGGCGATGGCCCTGCAGCGGCTCAGCGACGGCGCCAGCGATCCAGCGCCCACAGCAGCGTCCAGCCCAGCACGAACACGCCGGCCACGCGCAGCACGTTGAGCGCGAACGCGGCAGGGCCGATCCGCTGCCATTCCAGGAAGGGATACGGGGCCTGCCCGATCAGCGCAGCCACCAGCATCGCCCAGCCCAGGTAGGCCACCGGCACCAGCAGCACCCTGCCCAGCGCGCGCCAGCGCAGGCTTCCATGCGGCAACAGCAGCAGCCAGCCGCCCAGGTACAGCAGCGGCACGGCGTAGTGCAGGCCCATGTCGACCCACCACTGCAGGCCGGTGGGCTGCCACAGCCCCTGCAGGGCCACCGCATAGACCAGGCCGGTCACGCCGATGCACAGCGCCAGCAGCGCCGCCGGGGTCGCACTCAACGTCCGCCCCGATGCCAGGCGCAGGCAGCCCAGGCACACGGCCAGGTTGCTGAGGATGGTGAAGTAGCCGAAGAACCGCAGCGTCGCTGCGGCGATGCCCACGCTGCCGCCGGGGCCGTTGACCAGCAACAGGTACTGCAGCAGCAGTGATGTGGCGGCGACCAGCGCGGTCAGCGCGGCCCAACCCCGCAGCAGACGGTCGGCAGGCATGGCTCGGACTCCGTGGACGGAATGCAGCAGGCGGCCCTCACCATCGCCGGCCGCCCCGTGCTTGCCGCACAATACACGGATGACGACCCCCGACACCCGCAAAGCGCTCTGGCAGATCCATTTCTGTGTCCTGTTGTGGGGTGTCACCGCCATCCTCGGCAAGCTGATCACCCTGCCCGCCCTGCCGCTGGTGTGGTGGCGCATGCTGCTGGTGGTGGCGATGCTGGCCCTGCTGCCGCGCGTCTGGCGCGGGCTGCGCACCCTGCCCCTGCGGCTGGTGGCCGGTTATGCCGGCATCGGTGCGCTGGTCGCCCTGCACTGGCTGACCTTCTATGGCGCGGTGAAGCTGGCCAATGCCTCGGTGGCCGCCACCTGCATCGCCCTGGCGCCGGTGTTCACCTCCATCATCGAACCCTGGGTGGCCAAGCGGCCGTTCCAGCTACGCGAACTCGCCTTCGGCCTGGCGGTGCTGCCGGGCGTGGCCCTGGTGGTCGGCGGCGTGCCCGATGGCATGCGCCTGGGGGTGCTGGTTGGTGCGCTGTCGGCGCTGCTGGTGGCGGTGTTCGGCTCGCTCAACAAGCGCATGGTCAGCCATGCCGACCCGCTGACGGTGACCGCGCTGGAACTGGGCGCCGGCACCCTCACCCTGACCCTGCTGGCACCGGTGCTGCCGTACCTGCTGCCGGCGCTGGCCAGCCCGCTGTGGGTGGTGCCCAACCTGCACGACGGCATCCTGCTGCTGGTGCTGGCCGGGGTCTGCACGCTGCTGCCGTTTGCACTGGCCCTGGTCGCCCTGCGTCATCTCAGCGCCTACACCGTGCAGCTGGTGACCAACCTGGAGCCGGTCTATGCCGTGCTGCTGGCAGTGGTGCTGCTGCGCGAACAGCATGAAGTGACGCCGTGGTTCTACCTGGGCGTGGCGATCATCGTCGGTGCGGTGTTCCTGCACCCGCTGCTGAACCGTCGCAAGCGGGTGCAGCACCCGGAGATCCTGGGCACGGCCGAGGCGCGCAACATCGCCGAGTGAGGCGGGGCGTCAACGCCGCGGCCAATGCCATGCGGGAGCGTCAAGCAATCCCTGACCACTCAACAACGTGCGGCCCTGTTCCTTGTGGAGGTGCAGCGAGTGGCAGTCCGGCGCCTGCTCCAAGGCTGCGATCAGCCGGCTGGAATGGGACACCACCCAGACCTGGCTGCGCGCACTGGCGGCGATGATCAAACGCGCGAGCGCGGGCAGCAGGTCAGGATGGAGGCTGGTTTCCGGCTCGTTGAGTACCAGCAGCGGCGGTGGCCGCGGCGTATGCAGCGCAGCGGCCAGCAGCAGGAAGCGCAGCGTACCGTCGGACAGTTCTGCCATCGACAGCGGACGCAGCAGGCCGGGTTGATGGAAGCGCAGGGCCAGCCTTCCATCGCCTTGCTCGAAGCTCACCGTCGCGCCCTGGAACGCATCGTCGACGGTACAGGCAAGTGCCTGTGGATCGCCGATTTCAAGGATCGTCACCCAGGCGGCGGCAAGATCGTGCCCATCGTGGTGCAGTACCGGCGTTCGCGTGGCCATCGCCGGCTGCCGCGCGGGTGCCTCAGCATCGCTGCGGAAGTGATCGTAGAAACGCCAGCGGCGGATGTATTCGCGCAACGCGATGGCCTCAGGCATGCGCTGCGGATCACCGGCCTGGGTGAACAGGCTGTCGAACACGGACAGGCGATCGTCAACCACGCCCCACCCTGTCCCACGCCGCCGGCGAAGCAGCACGCCGCGCCGGTCAACCAGCTGAGTGGCACTGCGCAGAAACGGGCCGGCCCAGATCGCCTCGCTCTTGATCTGCGGGTCCAACGCGAACGCGGACAGGCTGGGCGGCGGGTAGCCCAGGTCGATGGCGTAGCCGAACTCGTCGGTGGCAAAGCCCAGCTTCAAGCTGACCGATTCCTGCCGCGCGGTGCCCTGCAAGGGAATTTCACCGCGCACCACGCGCGCATCGATCTTTTCCGGACCAGCCCACAGTGCCGAACCCAGCCCGCCTTCGCGGGCAAGCGCGGCGGCCACGCCTCCCTGTGCATTTTCAGCCAGCAGGCGCAACGCGCGGTACAGGCTGGATTTGCCGCTGCCGTTGTCGCCGGTGACGACGTTCAACCGCTGCAGCGGCAGTACCAGGTCATGCAACGAACGGTAGTGGGCAACGGCCAGGGTCTGCAGCATGGGCGGCGTCCTTGCAGAGGGGGAGGACGCCATGATGTGGCAATGACATCGCAGTGGTTGAGACGGCCCGCCAGAGGCAGGCGCCCGTCAGGTCGTGGCCCCCCCGTGCCGCGCAGCGGGTTACGGCGCCAGTTCCACCCGGTTGCGGCCGTTGCCCTTGGCCCGGTACAGCGCCGCGTCGGCACGGGCCAGGGTCTGGTCGGTGGTTTCGCCGGCCTGGTATTGGGCCACGCCGATGCTGACCGTCACCGGGAAGCCCAGAGGCAGGTCGGCCACGGCCATGCGCAGGAACTCGCACTGCAGTTCTGCGGTGCGCAGGTCCACGTCCGGCATCAGCGCCACGAATTCCTCGCCGCCATAGCGCGCGGCCATGCCGCGGCCGGAGAAATGCGAGCGCAGCAGCACGCCCAGTTCGGCCAGTACCCGGTCGCCGGTGGCATGGCCCTGGAAATCATTGATGTGCTTGAAGTGGTCGATGTCGACCAGGGCCACGCAGGTCTGCCGCGGCTGGCCATCGGCGCTGGTCACCGCGTCCTGCAGGGCGGCCGTCATCGCGCGCCGGTTCGGCAGGCCGGTCAGCGCGTCGGTGCGGCTCTGTTCGGTCAGGTCGGCGTTCTGCGCCAGCAGCACGTCGTGATACTCGGACAGCAGGCGCTCGTAATCGTCGCGCTGCACCATGTGGCTCTGGATATCCAGCGCAAAGCGGCGCAGCTCCATCACCAGCATGACCTGGCGCGACAGCGCAGCCAGCGCTTCGGCCTTGTCCGGGGCCAGGTGCTGCGGGTTGGGATCGAACACGCACAGCGTGCCCAACGGCAGGCCATCGCTGCTGATCAGCGGCGCACCGGCGTAGAAGCGCACGTGCGGATCACCGGTCACTACCGGGTTGTCGTGGAAGCGGATGTCCTGCTGCGCATCCTCCACCACCATGACCTCGCGCGGCTGCAGGATGGCGTGGCCGCACATCGATTCGCTGCGCAGGTTCTCGGCGGCATCGATGCCCTGGATCGACTTGAACCACTGCCGTTCAACATCGATCAGGGTGACCGCGGCCATGCTGGTGCCACACACGGCCTTGGCGATGACCACCAGGTCATCGAAGGACTTCTCGCGATCCGAATCGAGGATGCGGTAGCGGTAGAGCGCTTCCAGGCGCTGGGCTTCGTTGGCAGGCTTGTCGGGCTTGATCATGCAGCGTCATGTTCCGGCAGGTCACCGCCGAGTCTAGCTGATGCGGGCCGGCATTCCGTTCACCGGAACGGCCGGCCAGCCGCCGGCATTACCAGTCCTGCTGCTTGGGCAGCAGCCCGCGCAGTTCCTGCTCGGTCAGGTTGCGCCACTGGCCCGGCTTCAGCGCACCGATCTTGATGTTGTCGATGCGCACGCGGCGCAGCTGGGTGACGCGGTAATCGAACGCGGCGGCCATCAGGCGGATCTGCCGGTTCAGGCCCTGCTCCAGGGTGATGCGGAAACCGAACTTGGCGATGCGCGAGGTGCGGCACGGCAGGGTCATCTGGTCGTGGACACGCACGCCGCGGGCCATGCCGCGCAGGAACTCATCGGTGACCGGCTTGTTGACCGCGACCAGATACTCCTTCTGGTGGCCGTTCTCGGCACGCAGGATCTGGTTGACGATGTCGCCGTTGCTGGTCATCAGGATCAGGCCCTCGGAATCCTTGTCCAGGCGCCCGATCGGGAAGATGCGCTGCTCGTGGCCGACGAAGTCGACAATGTTGCCCTTGACCGAGCTTTCGGTGGTGCAGGTCACGCCCACCGGCTTGTTCAGCACGATATAGACGTGGCGGCGGGCGCCGGGCTTGCGGGCCACGCGCACCTGCAGCGGCTGGCCGTCGACCAGCACGGTGTCCCCTTCGCCGACCACGGCGCCGGTACCGCCAGGGTGGCCGTTGACGGTGACCCGGCGGGCGGCGATCAGGCGATCGGCCTCGCGGCGGGAGCAGAAGCCGGTTTCGGCGATGTATTTGTTGAGTCGGGTGGTCATGGCCCCATTATCGGCCATCCCCGCCCCGCCCGGGTCACGCCGGCAGCAATGGATCGACGGTTTCGCCGTCGAAGACCCGGTTGCGACCGCTGCGCTTGGCCACGTACATGGCATGGTCGGCCCGCCGCAGCAGCGCGGCCAGGTCGTCCTCGCCCGGTCGCCACTGCGCCAGGCCGATGCTGGCGGTCACTTCCAGGCCCGGCACCTGCAGGTCCTGGCACAGTTCGGTGATGCGCTGGCGCAGCTGCTCCAGGCGGGTGGCGGCAAGCTCGCGCGGCATGCCCGGCAGCAGCAGCAGGAACTCCTCCCCGCCCATGCGCACCACCTCGTCCTGGTGGCGCACGGCCGCACGCAGGGCCTGGGCCACGGCCACCAGCACCTGGTCGCCGACCGCATGGCCGTGGCGGTCGTTGATGTCCTTGAACAGGTCGATGTCGAGGAAGCCGATGACCAGCGTGCCGCCCTCGCGCTGCACCCGCTGCAGCTGCTGGTCCAGCTGCTGCAGGCCGGCGCGGCGGTTGGGCAGGCCGGTCAGCATGTCGGTCTCGGCCAGCTGGCGCATCTCGTCGCGCTGCTGGCGCAGCCGGCCCAGGCGCTGGTTGAGCGCGTAGGCGGCCATCATCAGCAGCCAGGTGACGGCCAGCTGCAGCGCCTCCACCCGGTATTCGAACAGCCACTGCGCGCGGGTCGCATCGGCCACCACCAGCACCAGCATCGGCGACAGCGAGGCCAGCCCGGCCACGGCCCAGGCATCGCCGCGCACGCGCGCCCACACGCCCATGGCCAGCGACAGCAGGCAGCCGCCGACGAAGCAGGCCTGCAGCACCCGCGCCACCACCGCCAGGCTCTCCCGCTGCAGCCAGGGCACCAGCACGGCCACGCCGATCAGGCCCCACAGCAGCAGCTGCTGGGCCAGGCGCGAACGCGGCAGCACGCGGTCACCGCCGTTGAGCCGCCACAGCGCGGGCAGCACCAATGCCAGGGTCGCCGCCGTCAGCGACAGCAGCCACCAGGGACCGCGATCGCCGATCGGCAGCCACGGTTCGGGGTAGCCACTGAGGCCGCCAAGGATGGACTGCCACAGCACCAGCACCACGGTGGCAGCGATATAGAACAGGAACGTGCGGTCACGCGTGGTCAGGAAGGCCATCAGCGCCGACAGCGCCAGGGCGATGGCCACGGCGATGCAGGCCGCGCGCACCAGCAGGCGAGCGGTGTCGTTCTGCTGCACGGGACTGGGCGCACCGAGCAGCAGGGTCGGCACCCAGCGCGCCTTCAACGGCCGCTGCCAGGACACCACGAACGGCTCATGGCTGCCGGCCGGCGGAACCGCGACCATGCCGATGCCGGCGCGGAAGCGCGAATCGCGGGTGCGCGCGTCGTGCATGTTGCCGCAGATCTCGCGGTCGCCATGCTTGAGGCGTACTTCGCCAGCGAACACGTTGAACACATCCAGCGCCTGCGGCTCGCCGGACCAGCCTTCGGGCGGCGCTTCGACGGTGACCTGCTGGCGGTCGCCGGACAGCATCTCCGGCGTGCAGGCGCGATGCGGGGTGGGCTCATCGGTGGCGGCGCCGACCAGCAGGTAATCGCGGCCGTTTTCGACCGTTCGCGCATGGCCGAGCCATGGCGCGGCCAGCACCATCAGCAACACGACCAGCACCGCCCCCGTTCCGTAACGCCACTGCCTGCCGACCACGCTACATCCTGATTCTGCTTACGCCCGCGCCCGCTGCGCGTCGCCCCTGGCGGGCATTATCGCAGCGGAATGAGCCAGGAATGTGTAGGCCAATGGTGGTAGTTGGGGGTATTGGTCGGCAGGGCTTGCAGCCCTGCACCTGCTTCGAGCCAGAGCGTAAGCAACAGCAGAAGCTGGCTATCCGCGGGTTGGCAGGGTGGGTCCGGTTGAGGGGGACGCTGCAAGTACATCCATGTAAGCTCGGTCGCCGCATCCATGCGGCTCACGCCCCCTCAACCGG
>NZ_JACVTV010000119.1:0-13010 GCF_016624625.1 Stenotrophomonas sp. S41
CCGCGCAACCCACCCGCCCGACCAAGCGCAGGGTTTTGCATTCCACGACCAGCCACGAGGGGCTCAGCCGTTAGCCTGGATCCTTACCAGCCTTCCAGCACGATCTTGCCCTTCGCGCGATTGCTCTCCACCAGCGCGTGCGCGCGTCGCAGGTTGGCGGCATTGATGCGCCCGAAGTGCTCGCCCAGCGTGGTCTGCAGCACGCCGGCATCGATCAGCTCGGCCACGCGGTTCAGCAGATCGTGCTGGCGCTGCATGTCGGCGGTCTTGAACAGCGGGCGGGTGAACATCAGTTCCCAGTGCAGCGACAGCGCCTTGCGCTTCAGCGCCATCACGTCCAGCTGGCCGGGGTCGTCGATCAGGCCCAGCTGGCCCTGCGGCGCCAGCACTTCCACGATCTGTGCGTAGTGCTGGTCGGTGTGGGTCAGGCTGGCCACGTGCTCGACCTGCGGGATGCCCAGCCGGGCCAGGCCTTCGGCCAGGGGCAGGCTGTGGTCGATCACGTGGTGTGCGCCCATCGCATAGACCCAGTCCTGGGTGTCCGGGCGCGAGGCGGTGCCGATCACGGTCAGCTTGGTCAGCGTGCGTGCCAGCTGCACCAGGATCGAGCCGACGCCGCCGGCCGCGCCGATCACCAGCAGGGTCTGCCCTTCACCGCCGCCCTCGGCGATGCGCAGGCGGTCGAACAGCAGTTCCCAGGCGGTGATCGCGGTCAGCGGCAGGGCCACGGCGGCGGCATCGTCGAGGCTGGCCGGCTTGCGGCCGACGCTGCGCTCGTCCACCAGCTGGTACTCGGCATTGCTGCCCGGGCGGTCGATCACGCCGGCGTAGTAGACCGCGTCGCCGGGCTGGAACAGGGTCACCTCGCTGCCCACCGCATCGACCACGCCCACCGCATCCCAGCCCAGCACGCGCGGGCCTTCGGTGGCGGCGTTGCGGCGCACCTTGGTATCCACCGGGTTCACCGCCACGGCGCGCACCGCCACCCGCAGGTCGCGCGGGCCCGGCTGCGGCAGGTCCAGGTCGATGTCGATCAGGGCCTGCGGGTCATCGATCGGCAGGCCGGCGTGGGTGTAGGCAATGGCGCGCATGGCAGCGGTCCAGGGGGGAAAGGAATCCACAGCGTGCGCCGCGCGCGGCCCCCCGGAAAGGCGCAGAATCGGTCAGCACTTTCACTCCGGCAATGAAAATGATCCGTTTCGACGATCTGCAGCTGTTCGTCCGCACCGCCGCACTGGGCAGCTTCTCGCAGGCCGCACGCGAGGCCGACCTGCTGCCCGGCCAGGTGGCCGCCGCGGTGGCACGGCTGGAACGCGAGCTGGACCTGCGCCTGTTCGTGCGCACCACCCGCAGCCTGCGCCTGACCGGCGAGGGCGCGCTGTACCTGCCCTACGCGCAGGATGTGCTGGCGACCCTGCGCGAAGGCCAGGCCCGCGTGCAGGGCGAAGACGCCGACCTGCACGGCACGCTGCAGCTGTCGGCACCGTCGGATTTCGGCCGCAACCTGCTGCTGCCGTGGCTGGCCTCGTTCCGCGCCGCGCACCCGCGGCTGCGGCTCCACCTGCGCCTGTCCGACGAGGTGGCCGACGTGTTCCGCGACCCGGTGGACGTGGCGATCCGCCTGGGCCACTTCGACGATGCCAGCTACGTGGCCCTGCCGCTGCTGGAGGGCAACCGTCGCGTGCTGGCGGCGTCGCCCGCCTACCTGCAGCGGCGCGGCGTACCAGCGCGGCTGGAGGACCTGCGCGATCACGACTGCCTGGCCTACCAGCTGGGCGGACGCACCCACGACCGCTGGGCGTTCGAGGTCGAGGGACGGCGCGTGGTGGTGCCGGTGCGCGGCCCGCTGGTCTGCGACGATGCCGACGTGGTGCGGCGCTGGGCCGTGGCCGGTGAAGGCATCACCTATAAATCCTGGCTGGACGTGCGCGAGGACGTGCAGGCCGGGCGCCTGCAGGTGCTGCTGGACGGCGTTGGCAGCCACATCCCGCTGCAGCTGGTGTGCCCGCACCGCAAGCAGTTCTCGCCGGCGGTGCGGCAACTGCACGCGCAGCTGCGCGATCACCTGCAACCGCTGCTGTCCGGCCTGCCCGGTGGCGAGGGCGGCCCCCTGTCGCCGGCCGCGGCGGTGGCCGACAATGGCGCCCCCCCGCAACAACAATGAGCCATGCCATGCCGTGGATGGGCATCCAGGACCTGTGGACGTTCCTGCTCGCCGTGCTGGTGTTCCTCGCCCTGCCCGGGCCCGGCACCTTCACCCTGCTTACCGCCACCGGCCGCGGCGGCGTGCGCGGCGGCTACACCGCGCTGGCCGGCCTGCTGCTCGGTGACCAGATCCTGATGTGGCTGGCACTGGCCGGCGTGGCCGCGCTGCTGAAAGCCAACCCGCTGGTCTTCCACGCCGTGCAGTACCTCGGCGCGGCCTATCTGGTGTGGGTGGGCATCAGCCTGCTGCGCACGCCGAAGACCGAGGGCGGCGATGCCGGCCCGATCCGCATGCAGCCCGGCCGCTACTTCCAGCAGGCGATCCTGGTCAGCCTGCTCAACCCGAAGGCGATCCTGTTCTACATGGCCTTCCTGCCGCTGTTCATCGACCCGAAGGCGCACCACGGCATCGCGACCTTCGCGGCGCTGGCCGGCATCATCTTCGTGGTCAGCGTGGCCTACTGCTCGCTGCTGATCGGTGCGGGCAACCTGGCCCGTCGCCATCTCATCCAGCATCCGCGCATCAGCACCGTGTTGCGCCGCGTGGCCGGCCTGTTCCTGGTCGGCTTCGGCATCCGCCTGGGGTTGAACGGATGATCCGGCGGCTGGCAGCGCTGGTGTTTGCCGTACTGCTGGCCGACACCGCGGCGGCGGCTACGGCGCAGGACCATCGCTGCCTGACCGGCGGCCGCAACGACAGCCTGCACCTGCTGTGGCGCTGGCTCGACGATGGCAGCGCCGATGTGCAGTACGCCGGCCAGCGCGGTCGCCTGCCGGTGCAGCGGGTCTCGCAGGAAACGACGGTGCTGGACGAAGACCGCCCCTCCCAGTTCGACAGCGTGTGGGAAGAACGCATCGAGGGCCGCCGCAACGGGCGCTACTACCTGACCACGCAGGGCGCGCGCGTCTATGGGTTCAGCTACGAACGCGCGCGCGATGGGCGGCGCACGGAGTTCAGTGAAGACCCTGAGGCCCGGCAGGAAGACGGCTGCCAGTGGCCAGGTGTCGAACCGCTGACCGTAGCGTCGAGCCTGCTCGACTGAAGTGCCCGTAGCGTCGAGCTTGCTCGACTGATGCAAAGAGCAGTCGAGCAAGCTCGACTCTACCTATCGTGCGGTTCCGCGCGCAGGTGGTCGATGAACACCCGCAGCTTGGGCGCCATCTGCTCGCGCGCCGGGTAGTACAGGTGGAAACCCGGGAACGGCGGCTGCCAGTCCTGCAGCACGCTCTGCAGTCGCCCGGCAGCAATGTCGTCGGCCATCAGCGAAGCGAAGCCCTGGGCCATGCCCAGCCCGGCAAGCACGGCGCGATGGGCGACGCCGGCATCGTTGAACACCAGCCGCCCGCTCACTTCCACGTCCAGCTCGTGGCCCTCGCGGCTGAATTCCCAGGGCATCAGCCTGCCGTTGGCCAGGCGGTGCACGATGCAGGCATGGCCCTGCAGGTCATGCGGGGTCTGCGGCACGCCATGGCGTTCGAAGTAGGCCGGCGTCGCCACCACCACCTGCCGCTCGGGCGGCCCGACCGGCACCGCGATCATCCCCTGGGCCAATGATTCGCCCAGGCGGATGCCGGCGTCGAAGCCCTCGCCCACCAGATCGGTCAGGGCCGGGTCGACGCACAGTTCCACCTGCACCTGCGGGTAGCGCGCCAGGAAATCGGGCAGCCGCGGCAGCACCATGCGGTCGGCGACGATGCGTGGCAGGGTCACCCGCAGTCGCCCGGCCGGCACCGAGCGCGCGCTGTCCAGTTCGGCGAAGGCCTGGTCGATCTGGTCGAGGCCGCCCCGCACCCGCTGCAGGAAACGCGCGCCGTGTTCGGTCAGGCCCACCCGCCGCGTGGTCCGCTGCAGCAGGCGCACGCCCATCCGTGCTTCCAGCGCGCGCACGCTCTGCGACAGCGCCGAGGTCGACACGCCCAGCGCATCGGCAGCGCGGGTGAAGCTGGCATGTTCGGCCACGTGGACGAAGGCGACCACGGCCGTCAGCGGGGCAGAGGCATCCATTGTGAAGCCAGCCTTCAAGGTGAGTCAGGTTGCACGCAGTTTATCCACATGATCGACAGGAGGAAGCTAAGCCCCACGCCGCCGCCCATCCGGGCGAGGTGCTTCCCCCAAGGAGATCCGCATGAAGACCCGTACTCTCGGCCCCGCCGGCCCTACCGTGTCCGCCCTCGGCCTGGGCTGCATGGGCATGAGCGCCTACTACGGCGGCCGCAGCAGTGAGGAGGACGCCATTGCCCTCATCCAGCACGCGCTGGACCGCGGCCTGACCCTGCTCGACACCGCCGATGTGTATGGCCCGCACACCAATGAAGTGCTGGTCGGCCGCGCGATTGCCGGCCGCCGCAACCAGGTGTTCCTGGCCAGCAAGTTCGGCATCGGCCTGGACCCTTCCGACCCGCAGGCGCGGCAGGTCAACGGCCACCCGGACTATGTGCAGGCCGCCTGCGAGGCCAGCCTGCGCCGCCTGGGCGTGGACCACATCGACCTGTACTACCAGCACCGCGTCGACCCGACCGTGCCGATCGAGGACACCGTGGGTGCGATGGCGCGCCTGGTGGAACAGGGCAAGGTGCGCTGGCTGGGCCTGTCCGAGGCCTCGGCAGCCACCCTGCGCCGGGCGCATGCGGTGCACCCGATCACCGCCGTGCAGAGCGAGTACTCGCTGTGGTCGCGCGAGCCGGAACAGAACGGGGTGCTGGCCACCACGGCGGAACTGGGCATCGGCTTCGTGCCGTATTCGCCGCTGGGCCGTGGCTTCCTGACCGGCGCCATCCGCAGCCCGGATGATTTCGAGGCCGACGATTACCGGCGTACCTCGCCGCGCTTCGAAGGCGCGAACTTCCAGCGCAACCTGGCGCTGGTGGACACCGTGCAGGCGCTGGCCGCCGAACGCGGCATTGCCGCCTCGCAGCTGGCCCTGGCCTGGGTGCTGTCGCGTGGCGAGCACATCGTGCCGATTCCGGGCACCACGCGGCAGGCACGGCTGGACGAGAACCTCGGTGCGCTGCAGGTGCAGCTGGACGCCGCCACGCTGGACGCGCTGGATGCGGCCTTCCCGCTGAATGCCGCGGCCGGCGAGCGCTATTCGGTCAGTGGCATGGCCAACATCGAGTCGTAGCCGCCGGATTGTGCCGATTCCGGCAGCCTGGTCGGGGCGCAGCGCGCGCCCGGCCAGGCATGACCCCCGTCAGTGGTAATGCTGCGCTGCGTTCGGTCACACTCGGGGACTTGTCGTTCCAAGTCATCCCCTTCCGAGGCCTGCATGTCCCTGCTCCGGCGCAAGTCGCTAGATTCCGTCACTGTCCATGAAGCCGGTCGGCGCCTGGTGCCGACCCTCAGCTGGCCGCACCTGATCGCCCTGGGCATCGGTGCCATCGTCGGCACCGGCATCTACACGCTCATCGGCGTCGGCGCCAACCTGGCCGGTCCTGCAGTGCTGATCTCCTTCGCCATCGCCGGTGCGGTATGCGCCTGCGCGGCGCTGTCCTATGCCGAGCTGTCGACGATGATGCCGGCCGCCGGCAGCGCCTACACCTACAGCTACAGCGCGCTGGGCGAAGTGTTCGCCTGGGTGGTGGGCTGGAGCCTGATCCTCGAATACTCGCTGGTGGTCAGTACGGTCGCGGTCGGTTGGTCCGGCTACTTCGTCGGCTTCCTCGAATGGGCGCATACGCAGTTCGGCTGGAACATCACCCTGCCAGCCGCGCTCGCTGCGGGCCCGCATGTCGCTGGTGGCTTCATCAACCTGCCGGCGATCGTCATCACCTGGCTGGTCGCGCTGATGCTGATGGCCGGCACCAAGGAAAGCGCCACGCTCAACGCCATCCTGGTGGTGTTCAAGCTGATCGCGCTGGCGATCTTCGTGGCCGTGGCCCTGCCCGCCTTCGACAGCGCCAACCTGCAGCCGTTCATGCCGTACGGCTTCGCCAAATCGATGGGCCCCGATGGCGTCGAGCATGGCGTGATGGCGGCGGCGGCAATCATCTTCTTCGCCTTCTACGGCTTCGATGCGATCTCCACTGCTGCCGAAGAAACCAAGAACCCGGGCCGTGACCTGTCCATCGGCATCATCGGTTCGATGATCGGCTGCACCATCGTCTACGTGCTGGTGGCGCTGGCCGCCGTGGGTGCGATGAGCTACGCGGTGTTTGGCCACAGCGCCGAGCCGCTGGCCCTGATCATGCGCCAGCTCGGCCATCCGACCGCCGCCATGGTAATCGGCGTGATCGCGATCATCGCCCTGCCGACCGTGCTGCTGGCCTTCCTGTACGGGCAGAGCCGCATCTTCTTCGTGATGAGCCGCGACGGCCTGCTGCCGCGTGGCCTGTCCAAGGTCAACGCACGCACCGGCACGCCGGTGGCGACCACGCTGTTCACCGCCGTGGTGGTGTCGGCGCTGGCCGGCGTGGCGCGCCTGGACGAAATCGCGGCACTGGCCAACGCCGGTACCCTGGCCGCGTTCACCGCGGTGGGCATCTGCCTGGTGGTGCTGCGCCTGCGCGAACCGGACCGTGCACGTACCTTCCGCACGCCGCTGGCCTTCGTGGTCGGTCCGCTGGCCGCGCTGGGCTGCATCTACCTGTTCATCAGCCTGCCGCACACCACCCAGCTGTACTTCCTGGTGTGGAACGTGGTCGGCTTGGTGCTGTACTTCCTGTACAGCCGCCGCAATGCGTTGATCGCGAAATAAACGCATCACCGGGTATGCCGGCCAGCGGCCGGCACTACCGCTTTGGCATCACGGGTAGTGCCGGCCGCTGGTCGGCATTTCCGCAGGGCGGTCAGCCGCCCTGCTTTGCCGCGTAATCCTGCGCCTGGCGCATCACCCGCAGCAGGTTGCCGCCCCAGATGCCGGCAATCTGCTGTTCGCTGTAGCCCTTGCGCAGCAGCCACGCGGTGATCTTCGGCAGCTGGCTGACATCGGGCAGGTCGCTCAGGCCACCGCCGCCATCCCAGTCCAGGCCGATGCCCACGTGCTCAGGGCCGACCACCTTGAGGATGTGCTCGAAGTGGGCGAAGAAGTCGTCCAGGCTGGCGTGGCGCATCGGGTGTTCGTGGTCCAGCGCCTGCTCGGCCTGCTGCAGGGCAACGCCCTGGGCGATGGTCATGCCTTCCCAGCCACCCAGCTGCTTGCTCAGCGCTTCCTCCGCCTGCTTGCGTTCGGGCGTCTTGGCGGTGTCGATCAGGTAGCCGCCATAGGCATTCACCTGGATCACGCCACCGGCCTTGGCCAGCTGGCGCAGGCGCGCATCGTCGAGGTTGCGCGGGTGGTTGTAGACCGCCTTGGCCGAGCTGTGCGAGAGCACGAACGGCACCGGCATCATCGCCAGCAGGTCATCGAACACCGCATCGGACGCGTGCGACTGGTCGATGACGATGCCCAGCTTCACCGCGGCGCGCACCAGGTCCTTGCCGGCCGGGCTCAGGCCCTTCCACTCCGCGCCCTTGGGGTCGGTGGCCGAATCGGCGAACTCGTTGTTGGCGAAGTGCACCGTGCTCAGCAGGCGCAGGCCGGCGCGGTGGTAGAACGAAAGCAGGCTGGGGTCTTCCACCAGCGGGCTGGCGTTTTCCATGCTGATGTAGACCACGCGCTTGCCGGCAGCCTTGATCCGCGCGGCATCATCGGCGGTCAGCGCCAGTTCGAAGCGCTCGGGGTTGGCCGCCAGCATCTGCCGGATCTCCAGCAGCCGCTGCAGGCCATGGTCGCGCTCGGCCAGGTGGGCGGCGGCGCTGCGGTCGCCCTGGTCGGTGTAGATCGCCCAGAAGCCACCGTCCAGCGCGCCCTCGACCATGCGTGGGTAATCCACCTGCGAAAGCGCGTTGTGGTCGTGCCGCTGTTCGATGTCGAAGCCGGCGCGGCCGAAGTTGGCCGGCGTGTCGAGGTGGCTGTCCAGGGTCAGCAGGCGCTGCTGCAGGCCCTTGGCGCGGGCCAGCTCCTGCGCGCTGAACTCGATGGCATGGGCGGACAGCGGCGCACTCAGCGCCAGGGCAAGCAGCAGGGACAGGCGACGCAGCGACGGCATGGGCTCTCACCGGATAGGAGAAGAGCCCGACCATAGCGCTGTGTCCGCGCATTGGGTAGCGCCGGGCCATGCCCGGCGGATCTGTAGGCAGATCAGCCGAGCATGGGCTCGGCTCTACAAAGACCGGCAGTCACGCGGTCAATCAACCACGCGGCAGAACACGGCCTTCAGGTAGCGCGATTCCTGCACGTGGGCCATGAACGGATGGTCCGGACCGGCGCCGGCCACCTTCAGGATCTGGATCGTGCGGCCAGAGAAGTAGGCCGCGCGGCGCAGCATGTCGAGGAACTGGTCCTCGGCCACCAGGCCGGTGCAGGAGAACGTGGCGAACAGGCCGCCCGGCTTGACCACGCCCAGCGCCAGCTTGTTCATGTCCAGGTACTTCTTCAGCGCGGTGATGACCTGGTCGCGGTCGCGGGTCATCTTCGCCGGGTCCAGGATCACCACGTCGTACTGCTCGCCGCGGTTGGCGGCATCGCGCAGCCACGGGAAGATGTCGGACTGGACGAACTTCGGGCGCACGTTGTTCAGGCGCGAATTGCCCTTGGCGATCTGGATGACGTCTTCATCGATGTCGATGCCGACTACTTCCGAAGCACCACGCGCGGCCGCGTACACGGCGAAACCGCCGGTGTTGCAGCACAGGTCGAGCACGGTCTTGCCTTCCACCTGCTGGCTCAGCCACTCACGGTTCTCGCGCTGGTCGGCGAAGAAGCCGGTCTTGTGCGCACCGGCCGGGTCGGCGCGGAACTTGATGCCGTACTCGGTGATCACCGACGCTTCGGTGGTGGTGTTGCCGTGGAAGTCGAAGCTTTCCTGCTTCTGCACGTGTTCGTCGGCGAAGCTGTGGAAGCGGCAGCCCGGGAACTGTTCGCGCAGGGCGTCGTAGATCCACTCGCGGTGGCGGAACATGCCGGCGGCGAAGAACTCGACCACCACCAGATCGTTGTAGCGGTCCACCACCAGGCCGGAGAGGCCGTCGCCTTCGCTGTGCACCACGCGCCAGGCGTCGGACACCGCGTCCAGCTTCAGCACGCCGCGGCGCAGCTCGACCGCCTGGGCGATCTTGCGCGAGAACCAGCCGGCATCGACCGGCACGTTCGGGTCGGTTTCGAGGATGCGCACGGCGATGCGCGAGTGCCCGTTGTAGAAGCCACGGCCGATGAACTCGCCATCGATGCCGACGACGTCGACGATGGAACCGGGCTTGGGCCGGACGGTCGGCTTCTCGACCAGTTTCTGGAAGATCCACGGGTGGCTGGAACGCCACGCGTTCTTGAGGCGGACAACGGGAAGGGGGGTATTCATCGGCCTATTGTAAACCGGCCGCCGGGGTCAGATCCCCGCAGGGGCTCTGCCCCCCGCCCGCCGCCCATTTGACGGCGGCCCGGCCAGGCCGCAGAATCGGCCCCAGAAGGGGAGTAGCTCCCAGACGTTGTCGCCGTCAATTCGAGCCCGCAGGCTCCGGTGCAACGGCAATCCCACCCGTGTGGGGTTGCGAGCGAGACCTTCGCCGTACTGGCGAAGCTCTGTCCCTGGATCCCCCTCCCGATCCTCCGTTGCAGATCCTCGCCGTCCGGCCTGGCATTCATCTTTCCAACGGATATTCCCAATGCAGACGATCGGTAATGTGTGGATGTGGGGCGGCTTCGTGGCGGTGGTCATCATCGCCCTGCTCGTCGACCTGGTGTTGATGCGACACGGCGGACCGCACAAGGTCACCTTCAAGGAAGCCCTGTGGTGGTCCATCGGCTGGGTCGTGCTGGCCCTGCTGTTCAACGCGGGCCTCTGGTACTACCTCAGCGAGACCGCCGGCCAGGTGGTGGCCAACAAGGTCGGCCTGGAATTCCTGACCGGCTACCTGGTCGAGAAGGCCCTGGCGGTGGACAACATCTTTGTCTTCCTGATGATCATGAGCTACTTCGCGGTACCGGAGGAGCAGCGCCAGAAGGTGCTGATCATCGGCATCCTGGGTGCGATCGTGCTGCGTACGATCATGATCTTCGCCGGTAGCGTGCTGATCAGCCAGTTCCATTGGCTGCTCTACGTGTTCGGTGCCTTCCTGCTCTTCACCGGCTGGAAGATGTGGTTCGCCGCCGGCCAGGAGCCGGACCTGGAAACCAACCCGGCCCTGCGCTGGATGCGCAAGCACCTGCGCCTGCTGCCGGACTACGCCGGCAACGCGATGAGCGTGATGCAGGACGGCAAGCGCTGGTTCACCCCGCTGTTCGCGGTGCTGATCCTGATCGCGGTGACCGACGTGATCTTCGCGGTGGACAGCATCCCGGCGATCTTCGCCATCACCACCGACCCGTTCATCGTGCTCACCTCCAACGTGTTCGCGGTGCTCGGCCTGCGTGCGATGTTCTTCCTGCTGGCCGGCATGGCCGACCGCTTCCACCTGCTGCCGTATGGCCTGGCGCTGGTGCTGGGCTTCATCGGCATCAAGATGATGATCATCGACCTGTTCAAGATCCCGACCCCGGTGTCGCTGGGCGTGGTCGCCGCGATCATTGCCGCCACCGTGGTGCTCAGCCTGAAGTACCCGCCGAAGGAAGACGCCGGCCAGGCCTGAGCCTGACCGGTCTGCAGCGCGCGGCCGGCGGGATTGTCCCGTCGGCCGCCCCCACTCTCCCGCAGCGGTGGCCTTGGTTTCGCGCCAGCCACCGCCATTGCTGAGGTATGGACAACAACACGCCCCTGCCCGCCGGTGACGTGCCGGCCCCCCGCAACGACCGCATGCGCATCCTGCGGGCGTTCAATGTCAGCCTGGCCGCCGTGCTGTTGCTGCTGGCCGTGTTCGCCCTGCAGGGCAGCTTCGACTGGCGGCCGTGGGCGGTCGCGCCGCTGGAGGCCAAGGGCCTGCTGGGGCTGATCGGCGGGCCGATGCTGCATGCCTCGGTCGAACACATCGCCGCCAATGGCTTTGCGATCCTGATCCTCGGCACCCTGGCCGGCAGCGTGTACCCGAAGGCCACCGTGCGTGCCCTGCCCCTGCTGTGGCTGGGTTCGGGCATCGGCGCGTGGATGCTGGGCAATCCCGGCAGCGTGCACCTGGGGGCCAGCGGCGTGACCCACGGCCTGATGTTCCTGCTGGCCAGCCTGGGCCTGCTGCGCCGTGACCGCGCGGCGATCGCCACCGGCCTGATCGGCATGCTGTTCTACGGCGGCATGCTGATGACCATCCTGCCGCATGCCGACGGCGTGTCCTGGCAGTCGCACATGGGCGGTGCCTTCGCCGGCATCATCGCCGCGCTGCTGTTCCGCAACGCCGACCCGATGACGCCGCGCCCGCATTACAGCTGGGAGGACGAGGAACACGAGGTCGAGGCACTGGCCGACGACGAGCTCGAGCCGCCCTCGCCGCGCCGCGTGCCGGTGCTGTGGCAGCCGCGCGAGGGGCAGGATTACGTGGTGATCCCGTTCCGCCGGCCGGAAGACCCGCGCGGTTGAAACAACACGTCGGGGTCGGATCCCCGAAGGGGCTCTGACCCCAAACCGGATGCCGGCCAGCGGCCGGCACTACCGGATTCTCAATTGCCCGCGGTGCCCATGCCATCCACCGCCTGCCGGCCCAGCGCCGGGTCATCGGTGAAGAACGCATCGATGCCGGTGGCCAGGTAGGCGCGCATCTCGGCGATCGAGCCTTCCGGGTTGCGCGCGCTGTCGGCGCCCTTGCGCAGGTTGCTGGCCTGGAAGTGGTTTTCCGGGCGGAAGGTGTACGGGATCACCATCAGGCCGGCCGCATGCGCATCGCGCACCAGCGCGGTCGGCGTGCCCAGCGCACCGTTGGCGTCCAGCGGGATGATCGAGCGCAGCTCCGGGCCGATGCCATCGGCGTAGCTGGCGATGTCCTTCAGCCCGGCCGGGGTCATCATCTGCGCATAGCTGAGCGTGCCACCGGCCTTGGCGACATCGGCCGGGCGGGTATCGCCCTTCCACAGCAGCTGCAGCAGGCGGATGTTGCTGCCACGGCCGATCTTGCCGCGCAGGTAGCGCAGGTTGGCGGTCTCGAACGACTGGATCGTCACCGGCGCGACGGTGGTGTAGGCGTTGCCGCGCAGCGCGGCCAGCACCTTGTCTTCCATCGGCAGGCCGATGGACTGGAAGTAGGTCGGGTGCTTGATCTCCGGCACCAGGCCGATGCCACGGTTGGCACGACCGGCCTGCTGCACCAGGAAGGCCAGGATCTCGTCCAGGGTGGCGATGCGGAACTGGCCATCGAACGCGGTGCTGCGCAGTTCCGGCAGGCGCTCGCGGGTGTAGAGGGTCTTCAGCTCGGCCAGGGTGAAGTCTTCGGTAAACCAGCCCTCGACCTTCTCGCCGTCGATGACCTTGGTGGTCTTCCGCTTGGCGAATTCCTTGTGCTCGGCGACGTCGGTGGTGCCACCGATCTCGTTCTCGTGGCGGGCCACCAGCACGCCGTCCTTGGTCATCACCAGGTCGGGTTCGATGTAGTCGGCGCCATCGGAGATGGCCTGCGCGTAGGCCGCCAGCGTGTGCTCGGGCAGCAGCGCGCTTGCGCCGCGGTGACCGTAGACCGGGACCTTTGCGGTCGCCGGGGTGGAAGTTTCAGCACTCATGGCCACCGATGGTGCCACGGCCAGCGACAACAGCAACGCACAACCCCACGACTTCACTGCGACTTCCCCAAGCGGTATGTGATGGGGGTCAGTATGCGGCGGGAATATGACAGCCGGGGGAAGCATGGGGTGGGGTACCCCCCCGGGGGGCCGCCCCCCCCCCCCGGGCCCGATTGCCACCCCCCGTTGGGGGTT
>NZ_JACVTV010000011.1:0-69561 GCF_016624625.1 Stenotrophomonas sp. S41
TGTGTTGAGCCGCGGGCACGCGCCGTGGTCGGCGCGGCCTGCGTAGAGTCGAGCTTGCTCGACTGCTGTTGGTGGTCCAGTCGAGCAAGCTCGACTCTACCCCTCTCCTGCGCGCACCATGGGGGCCTGTCCGAAACGATAGGCCGCCCTGCTGATGTCCGATGTCACTGCCCGCGCCGAGGCGTTCTGCCAGCGCTTTGGTGTTTCCGTTCCGATCCTGCTGGCGCCGATGGCCGGTGCCTGCCCGGTGCCGCTGTCGGCCGCGCTGGCCAATGCCGGCAGCATGGGCGCGATGGGGGCCGTGCTGTCGCCGGCTGCCGACATCGGCCGCTGGATGGATGACTTCCGCGCGGCTTCCGCCGGCCCGGCACAGGTGAACCTGTGGCTGCCGGATCCGGCGCCGGTTCGCGATGTCACCGCCGAAGCCGCCAGCCGCGCCTTCCTCGCCCAATGGGGCCCGGACGTGCCCGCCAGTGCCGCCGATGCCACGCCGGCAGATTTCGACGAACA
This sequence comes from Stenotrophomonas sp. S41, assembly GCF_016624625.1. Lineage (NCBI taxonomy): Bacteria > Pseudomonadati > Pseudomonadota > Gammaproteobacteria > Lysobacterales > Lysobacteraceae > Stenotrophomonas > Stenotrophomonas sp. S41. The sequence continues at coordinate 511 of NZ_JACVTV010000011.1, forward strand.
GTTCGCTGCCTTGCTGGCCGCGCGCCCGGCGGTGGCCTCGACCATCATGGGCGTGTTGTCGCCGCGCCACGTGCAGCAGTTGAAGGACGCCGGCATCGCCTGGATCGCCTGCGCGACCACGCTGGCCGAAGCGCGCGCTGCGCAGGATGCCGGTGCCGATGCGGTGGTGGCGCAGGGCGCCGAAGCCGGCGGCCATCGCGGTGCGTTCGACCCGAGCCAGGCGGAGCGCCAGCTGGTGGGCCTGTTCGCGCTGCTGCCGCGCCTGGCCGACCACCTGCAGATTCCGGTGATCGCCGCCGGTGGCATCGCCGATGGTCGTGGCATCGCGGCCGCGCTCACGCTGGGCGCCAGCGCGGTGCAGATCGGCACCGCCTTCCTGCGCACGCCGGAAGCGGCGATCGCTTCGGCATGGGCCGATGGCCTGGCCGCCACCGAGCCCGAAGACACCTGGCCGACCCGCGCCTTCAGTGGTCGCCTGGGTCGTGGCCTGGCCACGCCCTATGTGCGTGCCGCTGCTGCGGACGGTGCCCCGGCGCCGCGCCCGTACCCGGTACAGCGCGGCCTGACCGCGCCGATGCGCAAGCAGGCGGCACAGGAAAACCGCCTGGCGGCGATGCAGGCCTGGGCCGGGCAATCGGCCTGGATGGCGCCGGCAGCACCCGCCGCCGACGTACTGCGCGACATGTGGCAACAGGCGCAGGCGCTGCTGCGATGACGGTGTCCTGCAATGGCCGGCCGGCGCAGGTGGAGGATCTGCTGCCCGCCCTGGTCAACTACGGCCACTTCACCTCGATGCAGGTGCGTGGCCGCGCCGTGCAGGGGCTGGATCTGCATCTGGCGCGGTTGTCGCAGGCCACGCGCGAACTGTTCGGCAGCGAGCTGGATGTCGTGCAGGTGCAGGCCTGGATGACGCAGGCGCTGCAGCAGGCCGGGCAGGGCGATGCCTCGCTGCGGGTGACGGTGTATTCGCGGCACTTCGATTTCCGCACTCCGCTGGCGGCCGTGCCGGTGGATGTGCTGGTGGCGGTGTCCGCACCGGTGGCGCTGGTGGCACCCAAGCGCGTGCGCAGCGTGGTCTGGCAACGCGAGCTGCCGCAGATCAAGCATGTGGGCACCTTCGGCCTGTTTGCCGAGCGTCGTGCGGCGATGGCGGCCGGCTTCGATGATGTGCTGTTCGTGTCGGCCACGGGCGGGATCAGCGAGGGCAGTACCTGGAACCTGGCGCTGCACGATGGCGAACAGCTGCTCTGGCCGCAGGCCCCGGCCCTGCGCGGGACCGCCGAGGCGCTGCTGCAGCGGCATTGGCTCGGCGCGCAGGCCACCCAACCACTGCGGCTGGCCGATCTGGCCGGTGTGAAGGCGGCTTTTGCCTGCAATGCCAGTGGCCTGTGGGCGCTGGAGGCCATCGACGGGCAGGTGCTGCCGGGGTCGCAGGCCTTGGCTGAACAGGGCAGGGCGGTGCTGGCGGGCGTGGGTTGGGATCGCCTGGGCTGAGTGCCCCGCCGGGCATGGCCCGGCGCTACCGTGAAGGCGGGCCACCCATGGGGTTGGCTCGGCCGCGCTCTGCCGCTATAATCGCCCGCTTACCTCGCCATCCTGGCGACTGGGCAATAGGAAAAACACCATGGTCAAGATTCGACTGACCCGCGGCGGCGCCAAGAAGCGTCCGTTCTACCACATCATCGTGACCGACGTGCGCAGCGCGCGCGACGGCCGCAACATCGAGCGCGTTGGTTTCTACAACCCGGTCGCCCAGGGCGGCGAGAAGCGCATCGAGCTGGACCTGGCCCGCGTTGACCATTGGGTCAAGAACGGCGCCCAGCCGACCGAAAAGGTCCGCAACCTGATCAAGGAAGCGGCCAAGTCCCAGGCCGCTGCGGCCTGAGTCTGAAGGGCCACGCTTCGGCGTGGCCCTCTCGGTTGACGAAGATGAAAGATATCGAGCGCCGCATCCTGCTGGGCAGGGTTGTCGGCGCTTTTGGTGTGCGCGGCGAAATCAAGCTCGAGTCCTGGACCGAGCCTCGTTCCGCCATTTTCCGTTACCAGCCGTGGATCCTGCGCAGCCCCAACGGGCAGGAATCGACGCTTGAAGGCGCTCGTGGCCGTGACAGCGGCAAGCACCTGGTCGCCCGGTTCCCCGGCGTCGAGGACCGCGATGTCGTCGAAGCCATGCACGGCACCGAGGTCTATGTGGCCCGCAGTGCGCTGCCGCCGCCGAAGCCCGACGAGTATTACTGGGTCGACCTGGAAGGCCTGGATGTGAAGACCACCGAGGGCGTTGCCCTGGGCCAGGTCTCGCACCTGTTCAGCACCGGCGCCAATGATGTGGTCGTGGTCCGTGGCGACCGCGAGCGGATGATTCCGTTCGTGCAGCCGGACTTCGTCAAGTCGGTCGACTTCGAGGCCAATCTGGTCGTGGTCGACTGGGATCCCGAGTTCTGAGTGTGAGCATGCGGTTCGACGTCATCACCCTGTTCCCCGAGTTCCTCGCCCAGTCCGCTGGGCTGGGCGTGGTCGGGCGCGCGCAGGAGAAGGGTCTTTTCAGCCTGCACGGCTGGAACCCCCGTGATTACGCCGAAGGCAACTACCGCCGGGTGGACGACCGTCCGTTCGGCGGTGGCCCGGGCATGGTGATGCTGATCGAGCCGCTGCAGGCCTGCCTGCAGGCGATCCGGGATGCCGATCCGACCCCGGCGCGGGTGATCTACCTCAGCCCGCAGGGCGCGCCGTTGACCCAGGCCAAGGTGCGGGAACTGGCGGCCTTGCCGCGCATGGTCCTGCTCTGCGGCCGTTACGAGGGCATCGACGAACGCTTCCTGGAAGCCAATGTCGACGAGGAGATTTCCCTCGGCGATTACGTGCTGTCCGGCGGTGAACTGGGCGCGGCGGTCATCATCGATGCCGTGGCCCGCCTGCAGGAAGGTGCCCTGAACGACGCCGAATCGGCGGCGCAGGACAGCTTCGAAGGCGAACTGGGCCTGCTCGACTGCCCGCATTACAGCCAGCCGGCCCAGCACCCGCTGGGTGACGTGCCGGATGTGCTGCGCTCGGGCAACCATGCGGCCATCGCCGCCTGGCGCCGCCAGCAGTCGCTGCTGCGGACCGCCGAGCGGCGCCCGGACCTGCTGGATGAACAGGCGCTGGGCAAGGCCGACCGCAAGTTGCTGGACCAGGGCCGCCAGGCCCGGAAACAGAAGGCCAGCCCCTAGCGCAGGGCTGGCTTTATCGGCTATCATGGCCAATTCCCGCCAGCCCCGGCTGGCGTGCGCAGTACCCACAACAAACGTGCAGCACAGTTCCGTGACTGCATGAGCCTACGTTGTCGACACGACACGCCCACCCGAACAAGAATCGGTGTAACCCATGAGCAAGCTGAACAAGTCCATCGTCGCGGAATTCGAATCCGCCCAGATCACCCGCGAACTGCCGAAGTTCAGCCAGGGCGACACCGTTGTCGTCAACGTGAAGGTGAAGGAAGGTACCCGCGAGCGCGTGCAGGCCTATGAAGGCGTTGTCATCGCGACCAAGAACGGCGGCCTGAACTCCTCGTTCACCGTCCGCAAGATTTCGCACGGCTACGGCGTCGAGCGCGTCTTCCAGACCCACAGCGCCATCATCGACTCGGTCGAAGTGAAGCGTCGTGGTAAGGTCCGCGCCGGCAAGCTGTACTACCTGCGTGGCCTGGAAGGCAAGGCTGCCCGCATCAAGGAAGATCTGGCTGCTGCTGCTGCCGCCAAGGCTGCACGTCTGGCCGAAAAGGCCTGATAAACAACTCCGGTTGTTGCCGCGACGGCCGCCTTCGGGCGGCCGTTTGCGTTTGTGCGCCGGCCGGCGCTATGTTCGCCGCATGAATACCGTTGAACAGCGTTACCCGCCCAAGGTGAAGGCCGCCCTGCGCCATCTCGACGCCGCAGGCGTGCAGCGCCGGCACTCGGCGCCGCCACTGCACCGCCTGCTGTGGCGCATGGGCATCAACGCGCCACCGCCGATCCTGGCCAGCGTGGCCTCCAATGCACTGCTGATGGGCGTCTGGTTCGGGCTGGGCTGGGGCGTGCTGATGTGGCTGCTGGTCTGGCGCAACACCAACCTGCCGTTTGCAATCGCGGTGTTGAGCGCGCTGCTGGCCGGCGTATTGTTCGGCCTGCTGATGGCGGTCGTGATGCGGGTCATGCGCCTGCGCCGCGGTCTGCCGTTGTGGCGCGACCTGCCGGCTGCGCCAGGCCCCTGACCTGCGACCACGGAGCGCTGCGCAATGCCTGCCAAGCCATCCACCACCGCTGCACCGAAGCTGCTGTCCGGCGGCAACCCGCAGATCGCCAAGGGCGATGGTGATGGCCCGGTCCAGGCCTACATCGCCGCCATGACCGGCTGGAAGCGCGCCTTCGGCGAGCAGCTCGATGCGCTGATCACCGAGGCCGTACCGGGCGTGCACAAGGCGGTGCGCTGGAACTCGCCGATGTATGGCGTGGGCGAAGGGCAGGGCTGGTTCCTCAGCTTCCACTGCTGCACCCGCTACATCAAGGTGGCGCTGTTCCAGGGCACACTGCTGAAGCCGGAACCGCCCGAGCCCTCGCGGCAGGCCACCACGCGCTACCTGCACCTGTACGAAGAGAGCGTGCTGGACCGTGCACAGCTGGTGGACTGGGTGCAGCAGGCGTGTGCGCTGCCGGGTGTGCGTCTGTAGGTTTCCTTTCCTGCCGTCCAGTGCGAGCGCCGACATGCCCAGAAAATCCCCGGAAACGACCGAAGAAACGCGTCCTGCCGCTGAGCTGATCGACGCCCGCATCGCCGCCCTCGATGACTGGCGCGGCGAAGCGCTGGCCCGCATGCGCGCACTGATCCACGAGGCGTTGCCCGACGTGGAGGAGACCTGGAAGTGGCGCGGCACGCCGGTGTGGGAGCACAACGGCATCCTCTGCACCGGCGAGAGCTACAAGCAGGCGGTGAAGCTGACCTTCGCCAACGGCGCGGCGCTGCCGGACCCGAAGCAGTTGTTCAATGCGAGCCTGGACGGCAACACGAGGCGCGCGATCGACATCCATGAAGGCGCGATGCCTGATGCCACGGCGTTCAAGGCGCTGATACGCGCGGCCGCCAAGCACAACGCCGCGAAGTAGAGCGGTAGCGCCGGGCCATGCCCGGCGGACATCTGGCAGCCGCTGCGCTCGCCGGGCATGGCCCGGCGCTACCGGGTCACAGCATCCGGGTCCGCCACCGGTGACGGCGGGCACGCCGGAATTTCCGACGGCGTGGCCACGTGTTCTGCCGGCGGCGGGGTGATCATCTTCGCCTTGCGCCAGCCACCCCAGCGGTAATACGCCAGCGACAGCAGCATCGACACCAGCGAGCCGGCCGGGAAGCTCCACCAGATCGCATTCGCGCCCCAGTAGGGCTGCAGGAATTCGGCGAACGGCACGCGCACGCCCCACAGCGAGGCGGCCAGGATCAGCAGCGGCGGAATGACCGCGCCGGTGGAGCGCACCACGCCGGAAATGACGAAGCTGACACCGAAGAACAGGAACGAGCCGATCACGATGTGGTTGAGATGGCGGGCGATCTGCAGCGATTCGCTGCCCTGCGGCAGGAACAGCGCCAGCGAATACTGGTCCAGCAGCACCAGCGGCAGGATCAGCGCACCGGTCAGCAGGAAGTTGAACAGGATGCCCTGGCGCGCGGTGCCGCGGACGCGGTCCCAGCGCTGCGCACCCACGTTCTGCGCGGCCATCGACGAACACGCCGCACCGATCGCCATCGCCGGCATCTGCACGTAGTTCCACAGCTGCAGCGACGCGCCATAGGCGGCGCCGGTGGCCGTGCCGTACTGGTTGACCATGGTCATCAGCAGGATGACCGACAGCGAGATCAGCACCATCTGCAGCCCCATCGGCACGCCCTTGACCACCAGCGCACGCAGGATGGTCAGGTCGAGCTTGAACAGGTGCATGTCGGCGCGGCCCAGCCACAGCGTGTGCCGCTTGTGCCGCATGTACAGCAGCAGGCCGGTCAACGACAGCGTCTGCGACACCAGCGTCGCCCAGGCCGAGCCGGCGATGCCCAGTGCGGGGAACGGGCCAAGGCCGAAGATCAGCACCGGGTTCAGTGCGATGTCCAGCAGCACCGACACCAGCAGGAAGCGGAACGGCGTGCGCGAATCACCGGCACCGCGCAGGGCGGCGCTGAGGAAGGCGAACGCGTACAGCGTGGGCATGGCCAGGAAGATGATGCGCAGGTAAGCCTCGGCCAGCGGCAGCGAGGCCGCCGGCGTGCCCATCGCCGCCAGCAGCGGGTGGGCGAGGAACCAGCCGGCGATGGCGATGATCACCGACAGGCCGATGAAGAAGCTGGCGCTGGTGCCAACCACGCGCCGCGCCTGGGCGATGTCGCGTGCACCGATGGCCTGGCCGATCAGGATGGTCGAGGCCATGCCGAAGCCGAACACCGAGCCGATCAGGAAGAACATGATGTTGTTGGCGTTGGCCGTGGCGGTCAGCGCCGCCTCGCCGAGGTAGCGCCCCACCCACACCGCATTCACCGAACCGTTCAGCGACTGGGCGATGTTGCCCGCCAGGATCGGCAGCGCGAACAGCAGCAGGTTGCGGCCGATGGGGCCGGAGGTCAGGTCAAGCGGCGCTTTGGCCATGGGCTGGTGATCGATTCCCGGGAGGCGCACACTAGCATCAAGCCGGTTTGCGGGGTGTGGCAATGCATCAACGACGACAGCTGGCGCGGCATTGCGTGGGGGCCTTGATCGTGGCCACGCTGGCCGCATGTTCGACGGGTGACCGGCTGGGTGATGCCCAGGTGCGGCCCGCCGACCGCGCTGAGTGCCTGGTCGGCAACCAGCGCCAGGACCTGGCGGGCACGCCGACGTTGATGGGGGGCAGTGGCTGCCGCACCGACCCCAGCAACCCGCGACCCCTGAACAAGCGCACGGAGTAGTACCTGCCGATGTCCGAGCTTTCCCCGCTGTCGCCCAGTGTCCGCCTGGATATCTGGTTGTGGGCGGCCCGTTTCTACAAGACCCGCAGCCTGGCCAAGCAGGCCATTGAAACCGGCAAGGTGGCCGTGGCCGGGCAGCGCCCGAAATCCTCGCGCGCGGTGCGCGTGGGCGAACAGCTGCAGGTGGACCGCGGCGAGGAGCATTTCGAGCTGCAGGTGCTGGGCATCAGCGACCAGCGCGGGCCGGCGCCGGTGGCGCAGCAGCTGTATGCCGAAAGCGAAGCCTCCAAGGCGCGCCGTGCCGAGCAGCGTGCGCTGCGCATCGCCGCCCGCGATGGTTTCCAGCCGCCGGAGCACAAGCCGGACAAGCGCGCACGGCGGTTGATCCGCGCGCTGGGTGATCTGGACGCGCTTTGACGGAGAGCGTGCGAACCAACGGTTCGCACCCACCGGAGCGGGCGGGTGCGAACCCACCAGAGAAGGCGGTAGCGCCGGGCCATGCCCGGCGAACAGGCCGGCACTCAGGCGGCGTTCGGTCTGCGCCCCGCACGTTGGATCTTCCTCTTCATGGAAGACCCTCATGTTCCTGCGCCGCACGCTGCTGTGCCTGGCCCTCGCCACCGCCGCCCCGGCGTTCGCCGCCGACATCACCTTCTGGGATACGCCGCAGCGCGGTGGCAACAGCTTCAACGAAAATCCGCCCGACCGTGCCTATTTCCAGGCGCTGCGCGACACCGGCGCGACCTGGGTGCGGCTGAGCCCGGACAAGTGGAAAAGTGCCGGCGGCCGCGACTTCCTGATGGGTGATGCCGACCACTACCAGGGGCTGGTGCCCGCCGACGTGGCAACCCTGCGGCGTGCGCTGGATGACGCGGATGCCTCGGGCCTGAAGGTGGTGCTGGTGCCGTTGTCGCTACCCCTGCTGCGTTGGAAGCAGAAGAACGATGGCAAGGTTGACCAGCGCCTGTGGCAGTCGATGGACAACCACCTGCCGGCGCGGCGCTTCTGGCACGACCTGGCCACGGCGCTGAAGGGCCACCCTGCGCTGGCCGCCTACAACCTGATCAACGAACCGGCGCCCGAGTACGGCACCGCGCTGGCCGAGCATGCGTCACGCGCAGCGATGCAGCAGTGGTACGCCAGCGTCGAAGACGGCCCGCGTGATCTGCGCGCGCTGTACCGGGGGCTGATCGCCAGCGTGCGTGCGGTGGATGCGGACATGCCGCTGATGCTGGATGCCGGCTGGTATGCGGCGGCTGACGCCTTCGATTACTGGCCGGCGCCGCTGGACGATACGAAGCTGCTGTACAGCGTGCACATGTACGAGCCGTATGCGGCGACCAGTGCGCCCAACCAGAAGCGTGCCACGCCGTACCGCTACCCGGCCACGGTGCCGTTCGGCTCAGGGAAACAGCGCTGGGATGCGTCGCGCGTGCGCAGCTACCTGCAGCAGCCGATGGACTGGGCGAAGACCCATGGCATCGGCGCCAACCGGATGGTGATCGGTGAGTTCGGCTGCATGCGGCGCTGGCCGGATTGCGCGGCCTACCTGCGCGATGTGCTGGCGGTGGCCGAGCAGCAGCAGGTGCACTGGGCGTTCTATGCCTTCCGTGAGGATGGCTGGGACGGGATGGATTACGAGCTGGGCGACAAAGCGCTGCCGGGGGCGTACTGGCAGGCGGTGGAGAAGGGTGAAGCGGTACAGCCGCCGCGGTCGATGCAGGCGCCGTTGTTTGCGCCGATTCTGCAGCGGTTGAAAGACGGGGTGCGTTGAAACCGCCGCGGCTGCGGAGAGCGTGCGAACCAACGGTTCGCACCCACCAGAGCAGGAGAGCGTGCGAACCAACGGTTCGCACCCACCAGGGCATGACCGCCGGGGCATGCCCGGCGGCCACCGCATCACATCAACCGTGCAGGTCGTAGCGGTCGAGTTCCATCACCCGCGTCCAGGCGGCGATGAAATCCTGCACGAACTTCTTCTCGCCATCGCCGCTGGCATACACCTCGGCCAGTGCGCGCAGCACGGCGTTGGAGCCGAACACCAGGTCGGCACGGGTGCCGGTCCAGCGTGCGCTGCCATCGCCGCGGCCGCGGCCTTCATAGCTCTCGCGACCCGTGGCCTTCCACTGCGTGCCCATGTCCAGCAGGTTGACGAAGAAGTCGTTGCTCAACGTGCCGCTGCGCGTGGTGAATACGCCGTTCTTGCCGCCGTCGGCATTGGCACCGAGCACGCGCAGGCCACCGACCAGGGCGGTCATCTCCGGCGCGGTCAGGGTCAGCAGCTGTGCCTTGTCGATCAGCAGCGCCTCGCCCGGCACGCTGTAGGCGCCCTTGAGGTAGTTGCGGAAACCATCGGCCGCCGGTTCCAGCACCGCGAACGACTCGACGTCGGTCTGTTCCTGGCTGGCATCGGTGCGGCCCGGGGTGAACGGCACGCTCACCTCATGGCCACCGGCCTTGGCCGCCTGTTCGACGCCCACGCCACCGGCCAGCACGATCAGATCGGCCAGCGACACCTGCTTGCTGCCAGCGCCATTGAACTCGGCCTGCACTTTTTCCAGCGCGGCCAGCACCTTGGCCAGCTGCTGCGGCTGGTTCACCGCCCAGTCCTTCTGCGGGGCCAGGCGGATGCGCGCGCCATTGGCACCGCCGCGCTTGTCCGAACCACGGAAGGTCGAGGCCGAGGCCCAGGCGGTGGACACCAGCTCGGCCACGCTCAGGCCGGTCGCGGCGATCTTCTGCTTCAGCGCGGCAATGTCCTTGGCGTCGATCAGCGGGTGCTGCGCTTCCGGCACCGGGTCCTGCCAGATGAACTGTTCGGCCGGAATTTCCGGACCCAGGTAACGCGCGCGCGGGCCCATGTCGCGATGGGTCAGCTTGAACCAGGCGCGGGCGAAGGCATCGGCGAAGGCCTGCGGATTCTCGAGGAAGTTCCGCGAGACCTTTTCATAGGCCGGGTCCATGCGCAGCGACAGGTCGGTGGTCAGCATGGTCGGACGGTGCTTCTTCGACGGATCGTGCGCGTCGGGAATGACCGCGTCGGCGTTCTTGGCCACCCACTGGTGGGCGCCGGCCGGGCTCTTGGTCAGTTCCCATTCGTTGCCGAACAGGATCTCGAAGAAGTCGTGGCTCCACTGCGCCGGGGTGCGCGTCCAGGTCACTTCCAGGCCGCTGGTGATGGTGTCGCCGCCCTTGCCGCTGCCGAAGCTGCTGGCCCAGCCCAGGCCCTGGTTCTCCAGGCCGGCGGCTTCGGGTTCCTTGCCGACATTGTCAGCCGGGCCGGCACCGTGGGTCTTGCCGAAGCTGTGGCCACCGGCGATCAGGGCGACGGTTTCCTCGTCGTCCATCGCCATGCGGGCGAAGGTGTCGCGGATGTCATGCGCGGCCAGCACCGGGTCGGGGTTGCCGTCCGGGCCTTCCGGGTTCACGTAGATCAGGCCCATCTGCACGGCGGCCAGCGGGTTTTCCAGCTTGCGCGAATGCACGTCGCCGTCGGCATCGTCATCGGACACCAGCACGCCGTGGTCTTCCTGCACGCCTTCGGAGCCGTGCTTGTAACGCACGTCGCCGCCCAGCCAGGTGGTTTCGCGGCCCCAGTACACATCCTGGTCCGGTTCCCAGGTATCCGGGCGGCCGCCGGCGAAGCCGAGCGTCTTGAAGCCCATCGATTCAAGGGCGACGTTGCCGGTCAGGATCAGCAGGTCGGACCAGGAGATCGCCTGGCCGTACTTCTGCTTGATCGGCCACAGCAGGCGGCGCGCCTTGTCCAGGCTGACGTTGTCCGGCCAGCTGTTGAGCGGGGCGAAGCGCTGCTGGCCGCGACCGCCACCACCACGGCCATCGCCGATGCGGTAGGTGCCGGCACTGTGCCAGGCCATGCGGATGAACAGGCCGCCGTAGTGGCCGAAGTCGGCCGGCCACCAGTCCTGCGAATCGGTCATCAGCGCCTTCAGGTCGGCCTTCAGCGCGGCGTAGTCCAGGCCCTTGAAGGCCGTGGCGTAATCGAAGCCCGCATCGAGCGGATTGGAGCGGCTGGAGTGCTGGTTGAGCAGGTCCACGCGCAGCTGGTTCGGCCACCAGTCGCGGTTGGTCGTCGCGTCACCGACGACGGCGTGGTTGAACGGGCACTTGGCTTCGCTTTTCATGGGTGTCTACCTGTGGACTGGCGAAAGGTGGAATCGGGGGAGGCCTGACCACCATAGGTGGCGCCTACTGATGGGTAAATTCGATTGATTCAACCGATGCGATAGTGGCGGTCTATCAGGGGGCAGGGCTTGGACCGTTGTGCGCGATCAGCGCTTGAGCAGGCCGGCACCGAGCTTGAGCAGATCGCTGGCACCGAACTGGCCGTCGCCGTCCTGGTCGAGTGCGCCACCGAGCAGGCTGCCGAGGCCGCCGCCAGCGTGCTGGGTTTCCTGGCCGAGGGCCGAGCTGAGTTCGCCGGCATTGCCCTGCTGGGCGAAGCGCTGGGCCAGGAACGACATGACGATGGGGGCGAGGATGGCCAGCAGCTTGCCGGTGGTGCCGCTGTCCAGGCCGGTCTTCTGGCCGAGCAGTTCGGCCGCCTGCGGCTGCTGGCCGCCGAACACATGGCCGAGGATGCCGGCGCCGTCGGTCGCGCCACTGCCGCCGCCGCCCATCACCGCGCCGAGGATGCCGCCCAGGTCGAAACCGCCACCGCCGCTGCCGCCGCCCAGGTGGTCGCGCTGCAGCGCATTGAGCAGGGACTGCGCGCCCTGCGGTTCACTGGCGTTCTGGCCCAGTGCGCCCAGCAGCAGCGGCAGGGCGCTGCCTACCGCCTGGGTGGTCTGGCTGCTGTCCAGGCCGAGCTGTTGGGACACCTGCTGCAGGCCTTGCCCCTGCTGCAGCTGCTGGAAGAGGGACGCGGCGAGGGATTCGGTGTTCACGGCGGTCTCCGTTCTGTGAAGGAAGGACCGCTCGAGCATAACGCCGGGTATACGACGGAAATGCGAAGGCAGCCGAGCGTGGGCTCGGCTCTACAGCGGTAGCGCCGGGCCATGCCCGGCGGGTGCGGTTACAGCAGCGTCTTCAACCGGTACAGGGCTTCCAGCGCCTGCTTCGGGGTCAGCTCGTCGGGGTCGATCGCGGCCAGCGCCTCCTGCGCCTTGCTGGCCGGTGCGCTGAACAGGCCGAACTGCTGCGGTGCATCCAGCGCCTGCGGCGAGACCTCGGCGGCATGGCTTTCACCACCGCGCTGTTCCAGCTCGGCCAGGCGACGGCGGGCCTGGGCCACGGTCGCGCGCGGCAGGCCGGCCAGTGCGGCCACCTGCAGGCCGAAGCTGCGGTTGGCTGGGCCGTCCTTCACCGCGTGCATGAACACCAGGGCTTCGCCGTGCTCGACCGCATCCAGGTGCACGTTGGCGATGCCGCTGCGGCCGCCTTCGTGCTGCTCGTCGGCCAGCGCGGTCAGTTCGAAGTAGTGGGTGGCGAACAGCGTGTAGCAGCGGTTCTGGTAGGCCAGGTGGCGGGCCACCGCATCGGCCAGGGCCAGGCCGTCGTAGGTGGACGTGCCGCGGCCGATCTCGTCCATCAGCACCAGCGAATGCGCGGTGGCGTGGTGCAGGATGTAGCTGGTCTCGGCCATTTCGACCATGAAGGTCGACTGCCCGCGGGCAAGGTCGTCGCCGGCGCCGATGCGGGTGAGGATGCGGTCGATCGGGCCGATCAGCGCACGGCTGGCCGGCACGAAGCTGCCGATGTGGGCCAGCAGCACGATCAGCGCGTTCTGCCGCATGTAGGTCGATTTACCGCCCATGTTCGGGCCGGTGATGACCAGCATGCGACGGTCCGGATGCAGGTCCAGGTCGTTCGGCTCGAACGGCTGTTCGCGCACGGCTTCAACCACCGGGTGGCGACCGCGTTCGATCTTCAGGCAGGCCTCGGCCTGCAGTTCCGGGCGCGCCCAGTCCAGCGCCTGCGCGCGTTCGGCGAAGGCGGCCAGCACGTCGAGTTCGCTCAGCGCGGCGGCGCACTGCTTCAGCGGTTCCAGCTGGCCACCGAGGGTGTCCAGCAGCTGCTCGTACAGGTACTTCTCGCGCGACAGCGAACGGTCGCGCGCGGACAGCACTTTGTCCTCGAAGGCCTTCAGTTCCTCGGTGATGTAGCGCTCGGCATTGGTCAGCGTCTGCCGGCGGGTGTAGTGCACCGGCGCGCGGTCGGACTGGCCCTTGCTGATTTCGATGTAATAGCCGTGCACGCGGTTGTAGCCGACCTTGAGGGTGGCGATGCCGCTGCTCTCGCGCTCGCGCTGTTCCAGGTCGACCAGGAACTGGTCGGCGTGGGTGGACAGGCGACGCAGTTCATCCAGTTCTGCATCGAAGCCATCGGCCAGCACGCCGCCATCGCTCAGCTTCAGCGGCGGCATCTCGGCGATGGCGCTGGCCAGCAGGTGCGCGCACTCATCGTGCTCGCCCAGTGCAGCATGCAGGGTCTGCAGGCGCGGCGAATCCAGCGGCGCCAGCACCTCGCGCACGGCCGGCAGCAGGCCCAGGCCATCGCGCAGGGTGGAGAAATCGCGCGGGCGCGCCGAGCGCAGCGCCACGCGGGTGAGGATGCGTTCGAGATCGCCGAGGCGGCGGAACTGCTCGCGGATGTCGGCGTCGCTGCCGCGGTCGATCAGCGTTTCCACTGCATGGTGGCGCTGCACCAGCACCTCGCGCAGGCGCAGCGGGCGGTGCAGCCAGCGGCGCAGCAGGCGGCCACCCATCGGCGTTACCGTGCTGTCGAGCACGCCCAGCAGTGTGTTGCGGGTGTCGCCGTCCACGCGCGTATCCAGTTCCAGATGGCGGCGGGTGGCGGCATTCATCGCGATCGCCTCACCGGCGGTTTCCATCGCGATCGAGGTCAGGTGCGGCAGGCGCTGCTTCTGGGTTTCCTCGACATAGCCGAGCAGGGCGCCAGCCGCCGCGGTGGCGCGCGGCTTGTCGTCGATGCCGAAACCGCTGAGGTCGTGCAGCTTGAAGAAGGCCAGCAGCTGGCGGCGGCCGCTGTCCGCATCGAACAGCCACGGCGCACGGCGGCGCACGCCGGTGCGCTGGCGCAGGAACTCGGGCCAGTTCTCTTCGTCGGGCACCAGCAGCTCGGCCGGCTCCAGGCGGGCCAGCTCGGCTTCCAGGGCGTCGTCGGTCTCCACTTCGTTGACCAGGAAGCGGCCACCGGCGAGGTCGGCCCAGGCCAGGCCGTAGCCCTGTTTGGTACGCGACAGCGCCATCAGCAGCGTGTCGCGGCGCTCGTCCAGCAGCGCCTCGTCGGTGACCGTGCCGGGGGTGACGATGCGCACCACCTTGCGCTCGACCAGGCCCTTGGCGAGGGCCGGATCGCCGATCTGTTCACAGATGGCCACCGATTCGCCCAGCGCGACCAGGCGGGCCAGGTAGCCCTCGTAGGCATGCACCGGCACGCCGGCCATCGGGATGGGCGCGCCGCCGGAGCTGCCGCGCTGGGTCAGGGTGATGTCCAGCAGCCGCGCCGCCTTGCGGGCGTCGTCGTAGAACAGCTCGTAGAAGTCGCCCATGCGGAAGAACAGCAGCAGGTCCGGATAGTCGGACTTGGCTGCGAAGAACTGCTTCATCAGCGGGGTGTGTTCGGCGGACTTGTCTTTGGACATGGGACTCGGAAATCGGGGCAGGCGCCCGCGCCGGGAGGGCGGCAGGCAGCTGCGGAAACAGGGGGGACCATGGTAACGGGTAGGGTGGGGCAAGGGGCACCCGCATGGGGTGTGCTCTCGCGCATACAGCCTGCGGCTCACTGGCCCGGCGCCACGGCTGTGGTCACGTCCAGGCAGGAGACGGACCGACACATCAGGCGCTGCTACTGGCTGGATTCGTCAGCCAAGTCGCACGACCTCCAAAGAGAGCCGTCGACCTTGTACCAGGTGTATCTTCCGACCCTCTTGCCGCGCCGGAAAGTGCCTTCCTCCTTGAGGAGGCCAGAGTCCCACCAACTCTTGTAGGGGCCGTCGTAATCCCCGTTTCTGATAATGGCGGATAAGGTCAACACTCCATCCTCTGTCCATTCCTGTAGCAAGCCGTTCATCACGCCGTCTCTGTACTCGGACTGAGTGAACAGTCCGCCACTCTCGAACCAGCGTTGACAGAGGCCATCCCATTGTCCATCCACGCGTGTGCCACGAGATTTGATCTTTCCTGAGGGATAGTAGGTTTCGACCAGTTGCGGGTTTGAATCTTTCATGGGGCACCACCTATCTGAGGTCACGATCTGTCCAAACGGGCGGCTCGTCGTCAGATTGACCCTTATTGGCGACGCACAGGTTGCGACGATCCGCCGCTCGTGTGAGACAAGCTCGATACCAGCGATCAGGATCTCTGTCTGGCCCGAACCCCCGCCATCTGTCGCATGCCACCGCCTCACCATCGTAGCGTCTGTAGCACTCGTCAGTATTGTCTTCATCGCTCGGGCAGATTGCCAAGCCCGTAAGATATCCATAGAAACTGCCAACGACCGAGCCCGCAGCACCTCCCGCACTGCTGCCGGCGGCAGCCCCGCCCGCTGCGCAAGGTACGGTGCCGATGCCTGGCGCAAAGAGGGTGCATCCCGCCCCACCACCAACGCCACCTGCAATGCCGCCGCCGGCGTAGCCGATGTATCCGCCGATGACACCTCCGCTTATGGTGCACGACGCCATGCAGACCTGATCTTTGGCTTGCCCCGTGCTGTCCGTATACAGAAGCGGGTTGGACTCGACATAGCTGTAAGTGCTGATGCCTCCTGCTAGGCCGGCAGGGTCACTCTGCAGATATCGACCTGTAGCAGGCTCGTACTCACGAGCGTAGTTGTGGTGAAGACCGCTGTAGGGATCGTAGCGCTGTCCCGCGAAGCGCATGTTGAACGTAAAGGGCGTTCCGTCCGCATCAGAATCTTCGTTGGGTGTGTCGCTGCCAAACGCCTCGCTCTTCAAATCCCACGTCCAGACCGCGACGTTTCGGCCTGCCTCGATGACCGCGCGCGGTGCGCCAAGATGATCCGGCTCGATGTAATGCAGGCGATTCGAAGACGCTGCGGTGCCAACCAATACACCCACGGGCAGGTCGCCCAGCCATATCACCTGTTGGATCGGCGTGCCCGTGGCATCGTAGTCACCCAGCCACTGGCCGCTCTCATCGTGGACGCTGTAGGTCGTGGTGGTGGTCCCCAGGTAGCTTCGCACCCGTTCACCGCGGCCGTTGTATGCGTACTGTTGGACCGCCTGACCGCTCTGTGTCACCTGTATCAATCGATTGAACGGGTCGAAGCCGAACTCTCTATCCGTGCCGTCAATGGAGGCCGTGTTGCCAACGGCGTCGTAGTTCCGGGATACCCCATCTACCGAGAGAAGGCGATGGCTGTCAGCCGGGTAGGCGTAACCGTCGGTCCCTCCAGCGTTGGTGAATGATGTGCGGTTTCCCGTAGCGTCGTAGCCATAGCGCTCGATCGCGGTTCCTGTTGCCCCATCCCGGAATGCAACCAGACGATTGAGGGCGTCGTAGTCGAACGTGGCAAGCGCCGGAAGTTCATGGCCAGCGGTGTGCAGGCCGGTAAGGTTACCCATGGCGTCGTAGGCGTAACCTGCATCCAGGCCGTCTCGGTCGACATCGCTCAGCGCAACGGTGCGGTAATTCTGGTCATGGGCTCGGACCAAGGTCCGTCCATTGCCGTAGCTCCAGCCTGCCGCAGGTCCGAATGGGTAGTACGTGACACCGGACAGAAGCACCTGGCGGCTGGAGTCGGGCGATGTGACACCTATCTCTGAGATGCGGCCCTCGGGATCGCGCACGTAATCGACCAGGGTGCCATCTGGGTAGGTGATGGCCTGGAGCTTTCCACCCAAGCTGTAGGCGTAGCGAACTGCGAAGCTATGGCCGTCGACTGCCTGGATTTTGCGTACGATGTGGCCGAAGCGGTCGTAGCAGTATCCCGTCGTGCCGCTGGCATCCACGATCTGGCTCAGATAGCCAGAGGCAAAGGTCTCGCCCGTTGCACATTCACTTGGCGCGGCATCATAGAGATAGGACGTGTCCAACGCAGGCGCACCATCGGGTGCAATCCGGGTCAGCCGTTTGAGCGCGTCATAGCGGTAGGACACTGTCTGCCCTCGCGAATCGGTCAGACCGTCGCGATTGCCGGCGCTGTCGTAGCTGTAACGGGTAGTGCCAGTATCCGGACTGCTCAGCTGTAGCAGATCACCCAATGCGTCGTAGGTGTAGCGCGTGTGCAGCCCCTTTGGGTCAGTGACCTGAACTAGCCGATTCAACGGGTTGTAGAGGTATCGTGTCACGGCGCCGATGCCGTCGACATCCTGGGTGGTCTGCCTGAGGCGATTCTGGGCATCGTACTCACGGCGCTCCGTGCGACCCAATGCATCCGTCACCGCCGTGATGTTGCCGCTGTCGTCGTATCCGAAATCAGTCGGGCTGCTGGAAGCATCGGCGACGGTCGCAAGTCGCCCGTTCAGGTCATAGATGCGCGACAGGCTGCGTTGCACTGTCTGGGCTGGGTCGCGGGTCTCCTCCGCGATCCGGTTGCCTGCACCATCCAGGGTGTACGCGATGAAGGCGCCGCTGTTGTCGGTGAGACGTGCCAGTCGCTGCGCTGCGTCGTAGGAGAACGTCAGATATTCGCCATCGGGCTGGGTAATCCGCTCGACCAGGCCGGTTGGTCGGTAGGTCGTGCGTGTTATGCGGTCGTCACGTTCCGTGCTGTCGTCGGGGCCGCGCACCTTCTCGGCTGTCAGCCAGCCGCGGGGATGATACTCATAGCTCGTCTCGACACCATTCGGGTCGATGGAGGACAGCCGTCGTCCCGCGTTGTCGTAGCTGGGGAACGTGGTGGTCCGCCCCAACGGATCGATGACTTTCCACAAGTCGCCCCGTCGGTAGGCGCATGCTGCGTGGGCGGCCCCGCAATCGCTGTGGTCTGCCTGATGGTAGACGTAGGTCGTCGTGTCGCTGATGTCAGTACGTGGTCCCTTGATGCTGATTGGCAGGCCAACCAGGGGGCAGGTGCCGTCACTGACGTCAGCGGGCTCGCAGTAGGTCGTGATCGTAGTACGACTACCGGATGTCGACGGATCCTTGCGAGTCTCAGTGAGCAGCTGACCCCGGTTGTTGTAAATGAAGCTGGTTTCAGCAGCGAGCACGCCCTCCGCGTCGTAGATCCGTCGTTCCGTGGGCTGGCGGAAGGCTGCGTGCCAGTCTGTCTGGGTTGTGCGCTTGCCGCCGCCACTATCGTTGGCCGCCTCTATCCGCTCGGTCTGCAGTCCGCGTGCGTTGTACGTATACCGGGCAACGTTGCCCCTGAAGTCGGTCCTGCTGGCGGGATATCCGCTGCTGTCGTACGTGCGCGCCGCTGCAACGTTTACGCAGTGGTCGCAGGGGGCGTCCAGCGACGCAAGCCGCGCCACTCTATGGTCAACGCCAAATGTGTAGTTCCTGACCTTGCCGACACTATCGGTAACGGTGGTGCTGCCGTCTGCGTTGAACTGCAGTGCGACCCGATCTGCGGTGCCGGTAGCATGTGGGCCATGCACGCTCAGCACGCCTCGACGATGGGCGTCATATGCCCAGCTGGCGTGTCGGTTGTTGTCCTCGTCGGTGATGCCGGTCAGCAGGTGTGGCTGGGCTATGCCCCCCGTCTGGCCGGGTTCACTGTAGTGATAGACGCGCGTTGCCGAGCCGGACAGTGGCTCGGGATAGGTCACGGAGGTCAGATCGTTCCCAGTGTACGCGTAGGTAATGACCGCTCCGGTGCCATCGATAAGACTGGTCAAGCGGCCGTCTGTGTACCCGAACACCAACGCGCGCCCCTGTGGATCGGTAACGCGTTGGACGTACGGTGAAGTGCCAGAGCCCTCGGCATAGGACAGCGTCTGCACGAGCCCGTCGCGCGAAGTGATGGACTGCAAGCGGCCGAGCTCGTTGTAGGTTTCTACAGAATCGTCCGCACGACGATAGGTCGCCGAAACAAGTGAACCAGCAGAAAGCGTGATGGTCAGCCTCTCCGGTACGTCTGCACCTGCAGTCCAGTCGCCATTGATGAGGCTGAATGTCTGGATGGCGCCATTGGGCCTGTGGGCTCGAATACGGGCAATCGATCCGGTGGCATTGGTCACGGGCTCGAGCCTGGCCGCGTAGTTGTGGGTCCAGCCAATGCCGATCGGAAGCGCTCGGCTGTCCGGCACACGATGGCTGTTGTAGACCCGAACGAACTGCAACGGGAAGGCGCCTGCCCCAAGGTAGTCCGTCTCCTGCTGACGTTTGTTGCCTGTCGCGCTGGCAATGGGGTTTGACGGATTGCCTCCATCTGAAGGGCAGTTGCT
This sequence comes from Stenotrophomonas sp. S41, assembly GCF_016624625.1. Classification (NCBI taxonomy): domain Bacteria; kingdom Pseudomonadati; phylum Pseudomonadota; class Gammaproteobacteria; order Lysobacterales; family Lysobacteraceae; genus Stenotrophomonas; species Stenotrophomonas sp. S41. Next base: position 19,784 of record NZ_JACVTV010000011.1, read on the forward strand.
GTCGCACTTGGGCATGCCGCACTGCCCCGTTTCCGGGTCGGCCAGGCCGCCGAGCGGGCAGGGTGGTCTGGCGCCGCGTGGCCCGTAGACGAACGTGTTCACTATTTCGACAGGCAGCCATGAATTGAACTGACGCCGTTGCAGTTGTCCCCTGCACATGGCCTCACCATCCAGATAGGGGCCGACGGAAACAGCGGCGTAGCGGTGAGGCAGCGCACTTTTCGCGCGGTAGCCATCCAAGCGGCGTTCCAGTTCGCCTGAGACGCAGGCCTCTTCCATCGTTGGATAGTGCGGTTGGCTATCGTCGAAGCGGGAATCAAGCCAGTAGATCTCTGCCTTCGCCGTGGGGCTGAAGAACAGAACGCACGCTACGCAGAAGCAGAATACGTTGCGTTGAATCGCCAGATATGCCTGCATCGCCATACTCCTTCATGGGTGAAGGCAGGCACGACCACGTGCAGGAATGCTGCTGCCATGGCTTCTGGGTTCGCGCGCTACCTTTCAATTCGCGTTGCTGCTGCATCGCGTCTTCCGCCTGACCATGGACCTCTGGTCGAGCAGTAGCTGGGAGTTAGGCCGGCGGGATCTGGGGCAGTCAACAGTGTCCCTCGACCGGAAATCTGCAAAGTACGACCGGATCGGGACGTCCACGAGCATGCGGAGTCACTCCGCCCGACCGCAGGAACGGCCGCGCGTCCTCACGCTCATGAGCTTGTAATTGCTGGCCTTTTTCGGCTACGCCAACTGCGATTCCATCCGAACATCGTGGGATGGGATTGTCGTGCCATGAGCGCTGGGCGGATGCTGAGCCGCAAAGTTCTTTGCAACAAGTAGTAGGTCGAGAAAGGGCGATCACGTCATGCTGAAGGGGGTGCCTGTGTGAGATGCGACACTTGGAACCTACGGCTCGGCGCTTCATGCCGTTGGAATCTGGGTTGGGTTTGTTTCGCCAAGTGACAGGCCGAGTCGCTTCTTTGGCCAGATACTCGGTGACTACAGTGGCTAATCCTCCGTCGCCCACGTCCCCCCACTACCCGCCAGCGCATCCGCACCCCCACCCAGCACCTTGTACAGCGTCACCCGGTTGGTCGCCTCAGCCAGGCGCAGGGTCACCAGGTCCTGCTGGGCGGCATCGTCGGTACGCTGCGCATCCAGCAGTTCCAGCCGGCTGTCGATGCCATTGCGATAGCGCACCTCGGCCAGGTCGCGGGCACGGGTAGTTGCCGCCACGCGCGCCTGCTGCGCATCGCGCTGCTCATCCACGGTGGCGCGCGTGGCCAGGGCATCGGCCACCTCGCTGAAGGCGCTCTGGATGGCCCTTTCGTACTGCGCCACGCTCACGTCCTTGCTGATCTTCGCCTGGTCCAGCGAGGCCTTCAGTGCGCCGGCGTGGAAGATCGGCAGCGAGATCGTCGGCGCGAAGCTCCATTGCTTCGTGCCGCTGTCGAACAGGCTGGACAGCGCATCGCTGCCGCTGCCGGTCGAGGCGGTCAGCGAAATGGTGGGGAAGAACGCGGCGCGTGCGGCGCCGATATCGGCGTTGGCCGCCTTCAGGGTGTGCTCGGCGTAGAGCACGTCCGGGCGCTGCAGCAGTACCGCCGAGGATACTTCGGCCGGCAGCGGCGCCAGCGCCACTGCATCGGTCGTCCCCGTCGTGGCCGCCGGCAGCTGGTCATCGCTGACCGCAGTGCCGACCACCAGTTCCAGCGCATTGCGCGCCTGCGCCAGCGAGGTGGTGTAGGCCGCCACGTCGGCGCGGGCGCTTTCCACGCTGGCCTGCAACGAGGCCAGGTCCACGCCGGACATCACGCCTTGTTCGTGGCGGCGCTCGGTCAGGGCCAGGCTTTCGCGTTGGCTGGCCAGGGTCTGCTCGGCCAGCTTCAGCCGCTGCTGGTAAGCGCCGACGGTCAGCCAGTCGCCGGCCACTTCGGCCACCAGGCTCATGCGCGTGCTGCGCTGGGTCTGCTCGGTGGCCAGCCAGGTCTGCAGGGCTTCGTCCTTCAAGCTGCGGATGCGCCCGAACAGGTCCAGTTCCCAGCTGCTGAAGCCGACCTGTGCGGTGGCGCTGCGGCTGACCTGGCTGCCTTCGCCCGTCGTGTTGCTGCGTGCGGCGGTATGGCTGGCCGTGGCATCGACACTGGGCAGCAGATCCGCGCGCTGAATGCGGTACTTGGCGCGCGCGGCTTCGATGTTGAGCATGGCCACGCGCAGGTCGCGGTTGTTCTCCAGCGCCAGCGCGATGACCTGCTGCAGCTGCGGGTCGACGAACACCGAGCGCCATTCCAGCCGTGCTACTGGAACCGGTTCATCGGCCACGGCCACGCTGGGCGTGCTGCCGAAGCTGGCCCGCACCAGCGCGTCGGGACGCTGGTAGGCGGGGGCCATGCTGGCGCAGCCGCTCATTGCCGCCGCGCAGGCCAGTGCCAGCAAGGTGGTGTGGATCATCGAACGGTTCATGCCTTCACCTCTGCATCAATGTCATCGTGGGCATCGTCTTCGGCCGGGCGCGGCTTCGACGGGAACAGGGTGCGCACCACCACGTAGAACAGCGGCGCGAAGAAGATGCCCAGCGCAGTGGAGGCCAGGGTGCCGCCGAACACGCCGGTACCGAGCGAATGGCGGCCGCCGGAGCCGGCGCCGCTGCTGATCACCAGCGGCAGTACGCCCAGCATGAAAGCCAGCGAGGTCATCAGGATCGGCCGCAGGCGCAGCCGTGCCGCCTGCAGCGTGGCCTGCACCAGGCCCATGCCCTTGTCCTCCAGCTCCTTGGCGAATTCGACGATGAGGATGCCGTTCTTTGCGGCCAGGCCCACCGTGGCCAGCAGGCCCACCTGGAAGTACACATCGTTGGACAGGCCGCGCACGCTGGTGAACAGCAGGGCGCCGACGATGCCGATCGGCACGGCCAGCATCACCGAGAACGGGATCGACCAGCTTTCATACAGCGCGGCCAGGCACAGGAATACGAACAGCAGCGAGACCGCGTACAGCAGCGGCGCCTGCGCACCTGCCTGGCGTTCCTGATAGGACAGGCCCGACCATGCCGCACCGAACTGACCGTCGAGCTGGCCGACCAGCGTTTCCATCTCGGCCATCGCCGTGCCGGAGCTCACGCCATCGGCGGCCTGGCCGCTGATCTCCATCGACGCGGTGCCGTTGAAGCGGGTGAGCGAGGAGGGCGCGTAGCTCCAGCCGCTGCTGGAGAACGCACCGAACGGCACCATCTGGTTGTTGCTGTTGCGCACCGACCAGCGTTCGACGTCCTGCGGCAGCATGCGCGCGCTGGCCTCGCCCTGCACGTAGACCTTCTTGATGCGGCCGCGGTTGACGAAGTCGTTGACGTAGGTGCTGCCCAGCGCGGTGGACAGGGTGGAATTGATATCGCTCTGCGCCAGGTCCAGCGCACCGGCCTTGGCATCGTCGATCTTGACGTCGAAGGTCGGCGCGTCTTCCAGGTTGTCATAGCGGACCGACTGCACGACATCGCTCTTGGCAGCCAGCGCCAGCAGCTGCTCGCGTGCCTTCACCAGCGCGTCGTGGCCGGCACCGCCGACGTCCTGCAGTTCCAGCGAGAAGCCCGCGCTCTGGCCCAGGCCGGGAATGCCCGACGGGGCCATGGCGAAGATCTGCGCATCGCGGAAGCGCTGCGCCATGGCCATGGTAATGCGCTGGCCGATGCTGTTGGCGTCGGCATCGCGCTCGTCCCAGTCCTTCAGCTTGACGAAGCCCATGCCCGAGTTCTGTCCGCTGCCACCCATGCTGAAGCCGGCCACGGCCATCACCGTGTCCACTTCCGGCTGCTGGCCCACGTACTCGGACATCTGCTGGATCACCTTCAGCGTCTGCTGCTGGGTTGCGCCGGAAGGCAGCTTCACCTGCACCATCAACATGCCCTGGTCTTCCTCGGGCAGGAACGAGCTGGGCAGGGTGTAGAACAGCGCGCCCATCAAGGCCAGCACCAGCACATAGGCGGCGATGCCCAGGCGGCGATGCTTCAGCACGCGGCCCACCCCGTGCTCGTAGCGTTCGGCGTTGCGGTCGAAGAAGCGGTTGAAGCGGGCGAAGAAGCGCGCCAGCAGGCCCGGTGCCGAGGTGTGGCCGCCCTTGCTGATCGGCAGCAGGATGGTCGCGCACAGCGCCGGGGTCAGGGTCATCGCCACCAGCACCGACAGGATCATCGCCGAGGCGATGGTGACCGAGAACTGGCGGTAGATGGCGCCGGTGGAGCCGCCGAAGAAGGCCATCGGCAGGAACACCGCGGTCAGCACCAGGGCGATGCCCACCAGCGCGCCGGTGATCTGCCCCATCGACCTGCGGGTGGCCGCGCGTGGCGACAGCCCTTCCTCGCTCATCAGGCGCTCGACGTTCTCCACCACCACGATGGCGTCGTCCACCAGCAGGCCGATGGCCAGCACCATCGCGAACATCGACAGCGTGTTGATCGAGTAACCCAGCAGCGACAGCACGCCGAAGGTGCCCATCAGCACCACCGGCACCGCGATGGCCGGGATCAGGGTGACGCGCCAGTTCTGCAGGAACAGGTACATGATCGCCACCACCAGCACGATGGCCTCGATCAGCGTCTTGACCACTTCCTCGATGGAGATCTGCACGAACGGCGTGGTGCTGTAGGCCACGTGGTAGCTCAGCCCGGTGGGGAAGTAGGGCTGCAGTTCGGCCAGGTTGGCGTCCACCGCCTTGGACACCTCCAGCGCGTTGGCACCGGAGGCCAGCTCGATGCCGAGGCCGGCGGCGGCCTTGCCGTTGAACTGGCTGACCGCGGAATAGCTTTCGCTGCCCAGGGTGACGGTGGCCACGTCGGACAGGCGCACGTCGGCGCCGTTGGCACTGGACTTCACCACGATGGCCTGGAACTGTTCGACCGTCTTCAGGCGCGAGCGCGCAGTGACCGTAGCGCTCAGTGACTGCCCTTCGACGGCGGGCAGCGCACCCAGCGAACCGGCGGTGACATCGCTGTTCTGTGCCTGGATGGCGGCGGTCACGTCGGAGGGCATCAGCGAATAAGTGCGCAGCTTTTCCGGGTCCAGCCAGATGCGCATGGCGTACTCGGAGCCCATCACCTGCACGTTGCCGACGCCGCTGACCCGGCTCAGCGGATCCTGCAGCGAGGACACCATGTAATCGGCGATGTCCGTGCCGTCCATGCTGCCGTCATCGGAGGTGAAGGCCAGCACCATGAACAGGTTGCCCGAGGACTTGCTGACCGTCACGCCGGTGCTCTGCACGGCATCGGGCAGCAGCGACTGCGCCTGCTGCAGCTTGTTCTGCACCTGCACCTGGGCGGTGTCCGGATCGGTGCCCGAGGCGAAGGTGAGGGTGACGTTGGCGCTGCCCGACGAGCTGCTGCTGGAGGACATGTACATCAGGTTGTCGAGCCCGGTCATGTTCTGCTCGATGACCTGGGTGACCGAATTTTCGGTGGTCTCGGCCGAGGCACCGGTGTAGGTGGCGCGGATGGAGACGCTGGGCGGTGCGATGTCCGGGTACTGCTCCACCGGCAGCGTGTACACGGCCAGCATGCCGGCCAGGGTGATCACGATGGCGATGACCCAGGCGAAGATGGGGCGGTCGATGAAGAAGCGTGACATGGGCTCAGTCCTTCGCCGCGGCGGTGGCGGCGTTGCCGGCGGTGGCCGACGCAGCCGCGGCGACCTTCACCGCCTGGCCGGCACCGACCTTGCTGCCGCCTTCGGTGATCAGCTGCTCGCCGGCCTTCAGGCCGCTGCTGACCACCCACTGGTCGCCCTGCGCAGCGCTGGTCTGGATGACCCGTTCGACCACCTTGCCGTCGGCGCCGACCAGCTTCACCTGCGCCTCGCCCTTGGTGTTGCGGGTCACGGCGGTCTGCGGCACCAGGATCGCGTTGGGGTCCACCGCCATCGGCAGCACCGCGCGCACGTAGGTGCCCGGCAGCAGCAGGCCTTCGGGGTTGGGCACGGTGGCACGCAGGGTGACGTTGCCGGTGCCGGTATCGACGGCGGTGCCGACCACTTCCAGGGTGCCGGTGTGGGCATAGGTGCTGCCGTCTTCCAGCACGATACGCACCTGCGCCTTGCCATCCACGGCCTGCAGCGCGCCGCTGTCCAGCTGCCTGCGCAGGGCCAGCAGCTGCGCGCTGGTCTGGCTGACATCGACATGGATCGGGTCCAGCTGCTGGATGGTGGCCAGTGCGGTGTCCTGGCCGGCGCTGACCAGCGCGCCCGGCGTGTAGGTGGAGGTGCCGATGCGGCCGGAGATCGGCGCGGTCACCCGGGTGTAGTCCAGGTTGATCTTCGCGGTCTGCAGCGCGGCGCGTGCGGCGACCACGGCGGCTTCGTTGGCCCGCAGGGTGGCCTGCGCATCGTCGGCATCCTGCCGGCTCACGGCATCGGCATCGACGAGGTTGCGGTAGCGCTCGGCCTTGGGGCGCGAAGACAGCACGGCGGCCTCGGCCTGCGCCAGCGAGCCCTTGGCGCTGTCATAGGCGGCCTGGTAGCTGCGCGGGTCGATCTGGTACAGCAGCTGCCCGGCGTCGACCAGCGCTCCCTCGGTGAAGGCGCGCGAGCGGATGATGCCGCCCACCTGCGGGCGCACGTCGGACACCATGGCCGCGACGGTACGCCCGGCCAGCGACTGTTCCACCGCCAGCGAGCGGGTGACCACCGGCGTGGCCACCACTTCGGCGGTGTGCTGCTGCGGCGCCTGTGCGGGCGAGCAGGCGGCCAGCGCCAGGGCCAGCGCTGAAGCCGGCATCAGCCGCCAGGGCAGGCGGAACGAACTACGACGATCGAACACAGGCATCGGGCTACCCCATGGGCGTTTCTGAGGCTTGCCATGTTCGGTACGAAATTCGCAGCAATTTAGGAGATCGCCTGAACGAACCCCTTTTTCCTTGCATTGGGCCGGGCCGATGCGGCTAAGTAGTGCCCACCGAAGCCGATGCCCCTGCGCCGATGAAACTGGGTACGCCCGCCAAACTGTTCCTGCTCGTGCTGACCGCGTGCGCCATGGTGCTGGCGGTGAACGGCGTGGTCGGCCGCTACCTGTTCGAGCGCGGTTTCCTGGGCTACCTGAACGAACAGGGCGAATCGCGCATGCGCGAGGTGCTGCCGCAGGTGGAAGCGGCGTACGACCGCGAAGGCAGCTGGGATTTCGTGCGTAACCACAACGAAGTGTGGTTTGAGCTGATGCGGCCGACCTGGGTGCCGGTGGCAGGCAACCTGCGCGCACCGCCGGTCTCCGACCAGACCGGCGCGGTGCCGCGGTTTGCGCTGCTGGATCGGCAGGGGCGTTTCCTGGCCGGCAATCCGCAGGCCACGCTGGATGCGATCAAGCTGCCCATTGCCGCGCGCGACGGCCACCCGGTGGGCTGGTTCGTGATGATTCCGTTCGAGAAAGCCATCGCCGCCGGTGACGTGCGTTTCTCCCGCGACCAGTCGCGCGGGCGCTGGGTGAACGGCATCACCTCGGTGCTGATCGCAGCGCTCCTCGCCTGGCTGCTGTCGCGTACGCTGCTGCGCCAGGTCGGTGGGCTTACCGGTGCGATCCACCGGTTGGCCGCGGGTGACTTCAGTGCCCGCGCCGCGCGCACCGGCGACGACGAGCTGGGCCGCCTGGGCCACGACATCAACCGCCTGGCTGACACGCTGGAAGATACCGAACGCAACCGGCGCAGCTACATGGCCGATATCTCGCACGAGCTGCGCACGCCGCTGACGGTGATGCGCGCGCAGCTGGAAGCGATCCAGGACGGCATCCGGCCGGTGACTCCGGAAACCCTGGCCACGCTGCAGCGGCAGGTGCAGCAGCTGGGCAAGCTGATCGACGACCTGCACGACCTGGCGCTGACACAGGCCGGGGCACTGGCGTACCGCTCCACGCCACTGGACCTGGACGCGGTGCTGCAGCTTGCGTTGGACGGCATGCGCGGTCGCCTTGCCGATGCCGGCCTGCAGCTGCGGGCCATTCCTGCAGCGCAGCCGTGCCCGGTGAACGGTGACGAGCGTCGCCTGCAGCAGCTGTTCGCCAACCTGCTGGAAAACAGCCTGCGCTACACCGATGCCGGCGGCCAGGTGGTGGTGGCCGTGCAGCGCCAGGGCGACACGGTGCGCGCCATCATCGAAGACAGCGCGCCGGGCGTGGACGAGGACAAACGCGGGCGCCTGTTCGAGCGCTTCTACCGTGCCGAAGAATCACGCAACCGCGCCAGCGGCGGCAGCGGACTGGGCCTGGCGATCTGCCGCAACATCGCCCAGGCGCACGGCGGCACCCTGCATGCCGAAGCCTCGGCACTGGGTGGCCTGCGCGTGGTGCTGACCCTGCCGGTGCGCGCATGAACACCGGCAACGGCGATTGCATCCTGGTGGTGGAAGACGAGCCGGAACTGGCGCGCCTGGTGCAGGACTACCTGCACGCCAGCGGCTACCGCACCGAATGGGTGGCCGACGGCGCGCAGGTGATGGCCGCCTACGCACGCGTGCAGCCGGCGCTGGTGCTGCTCGACCTGATGCTGCCCAACCGTGATGGCATCGCCCTGTGCCGGGATCTGCGCGCGGTTGGCGAGGTGCCGGTGATCATGGTGACCGCGCGGGTGGAAGAGGTGGACCGCCTGCTGGGCCTGGAAGTGGGCGCCGACGATTACATCTGCAAGCCCTTCAGCCCGCGCGAGATGGTGGCGCGGGTCGGTGCCGTGCTGCGTCGTGCGGGTGCGCGGGGTACCGTGGCAGCCGGCCCTGCACCCGGCCTGCAGCTGGACGAGCCTGGCGGCCGCGCATCACTGCATGGCCAGTCGCTGGACCTGACGCCGGTGGAGTTCCGCCTGTTGCGGACGCTGACCGCATCGCCCGGCCGCATCTGGTCGCGCGACCAGCTGATGGACCACCTGTACGCCGACCACCGCGTGGTGGCGGACCGCACCGTGGACAGCCATGTCAGGAACCTGCGGCGCAAGCTGATGGACGGCGGCGGCAGTGACTGGATCAAGTCGATCTACAGCGTCGGCTTCCGCTGGGACGCGTAGCGCCAGCGCTGGCGGTGGTCATTGCGGCAGCAGGGTGATGCGCGGGTGGCCGGCGAAAATCTCCATCACGATCTCGAAGTAGGTCTGGCCTTCGCCGCGTTCCAGCGCATCCAGCTGGTGGCGGATCACATCGGCGTTGAACGTGCCGGGCTGCTGCAGTTTCGCCTGCAGCCAGGCGCAGGTCGCGTCCACGCCCAGCGCGACGCGGCTGAGCGCGATATCGCGCCAGGCCACGGTTGCGGTGGCGTGCCCGTGCAGTGCGCCGTAGCCGCCGTACAGCAGGTCGTCCAGCGCATCCAGGCTGGGCCCGAGCTGCCAGTCTTCGCCGGCCATGAAGACACGGTTGAACTCGGCATAGAGGCTGTCGATGCCGGTGATCGCACGTCCGTCGATCTGCAGGTGCAGGGTCATGCACGCACTGTAGGGCACGCGGTGCCAACGCCAGCGTCGCATCGCTGAACGCCGCATGGCCGTTCAGGCGCCGTCGACCGGTATTTCACCTTCGGTTGGCGTGGCCGGCGGGAGACTGGGCGCACATCGGATCACAGGAGATCGCCATGAACACGTCCCTTCGCGTACTGCTGCTCGGCAGCCTGTTGGCGGCTTCGTCGGGAGCCAGCGCACAGAGCTATGGCCCGCGCGATGAAGGCCGCAAGTTCAACGATGGCAGCCGCGTGGTCTGCAAGAACGTGGAAGTGCAGCGCAACTCGCGCGATCCCAACCGCATCGCCGGTACGGCTACCGGCGCCGTGGTCGGCGGCCTGCTGGGCAACCAAGTGGGTGGCGGCAACGGCAAGAAGCTGGCGACCGTGGCCGGTGCCGTGGCCGGCGGTGCAGCCGGCCGCCAGATCCAGGGCAATCACCAGAACAAGACTGGTGACCGCGTGGTCGAGCGCCGCTGCGAGCGCGTCTACCGCTGAGTACCCGCACGACCTGATACCCGCTCCCTTCCACGACGCGGTACCTCGAACGCCGGCCCCTTGGGTCGGCGTTCGTCGTTGTGGGCGGACGTATTGCAAGCCGCGGCACGGACCCTATACTGCGCCGAATTCCACGAATGAACGCCCTGTGAACGAATCACCTGCTGCCGAACCGGTCGTGACCGCTGCCGATACCGACGAGGCGCAGGAGGCGAGCACCCGCTTCGGCCGGCTGCGCGAGCGCACCGATGAGCTGGAGCTGTTCATTTCCGGCCTGCTGGCCTTCGCGCTGCTGGCCGTGCCGGGCTATCTGTTCGACATCTGGGCACGCAGCAGCCTGCATACCGAGGGCATGTACTTCCAGGTGCTGTGGTTCGTCTTCAGCATCAGCGTGGGCATGTGCTACGTGATGGCGGTGGCGCTGATCGCGCACCTGACCGTGCGCGGTTACTGGATCGGCCTGGTGGGCTTGAAGTCGCACTTCCCGAAGGGCATCGACTGGGACCACCTGCCGAAGATGGGCCCGGTCTCGCGTGCCTTCATGCGTGCGCGCGACGGGGGACTGGATGGCAGCATCCAGCGCGCCGACCGGCTGGCGACGATGCTGTTCTCGACCACGCTGATGTGCGTGCAGACCCTGGCCGGCACGCTGGTGATGGCGATCATCATCCTCGGGTTGGCGATGTTGGTCGGCGCGCTGTGCGGTGGCTCGGATACGGCGGCCACGATTTTCGTGGGCGTGGTGATGCTGGCCCTGCTGATGCTGGGGCTGCTGCCCCTGCTGTTGGAGAAGTCCATTGCACGCCGGCAGGCGCGCGGTCGCCCGAGCGAACGCCAGCAGCGCGTGCTGCAGTGGGTGCTTGGTGCCCTGCAGCGGATACCGCTGATGCGCCTGATCCAGACCATGCAGCTGACGATCCAGAGCAACCTGCGCTCGCAGTTCTTCATCGTGGCCTACCTGGGCGCGATCATGGTGGCGATGCTGCTGGGTGGCCTGCAGGTGGCCGGCTCGGTGAAGTTCTCGCTGTTCAACCGGTACCAGATCATCACCGGCGAAGCGGTGGACCACGGCATGCTCAGCGCGCACTACGAATCGATGCGCTCGGCGCACGACCAGTTGCTGCCGTACCCGATGATTCCCGCCGACACCATCAGTGGTTCGCAGCTTCGGCTGTTCATTCCACACCGCCCGCAGCGCGACAACGGGGTGGCGCGCACGCGCTGCACGCAGCTGCCGGGTGGCCGCAACGATGTAGAAGGTGCCGCGGCCGCCACCGCCGCGGTGGACTGCCTGGCCCAGCTCTGGACAGTGCAGCTGGACGGCAGGCCTGTTGACCTGCACGCCTTCGTGCCGATGGAACGGCGCGACCTCGACATGCGCGGGCTGGCCGGTTACCTGCCGATGGCCGGGCTGGCACCGGGCCGGCACGACCTGCACCTGCTGTGGAATGGCGAGGGCCCGGAGCGCGGCGCGGATCGCCGGCGCGAGTACTTCATCCCGTTCTGGTACGCCCCCGAATAGGGGACGGAGGGGATTAATCCGGATTAATCCCCTCAGTCCCCTTTTGGGCTGTGCAGCCGCCAGACGGCGAGGCTGCCGTAGAGCAGCAGGAGTACGCCGAGGGTGACCAGTTCGTGGCTGACATCGGCCAGGCTGGCGTCCATCTGGGTCAACCGCACCATCAGGTTGATGCCCGAGGTGGTGGGCAGCAGCTGCGACAGCCACACCAGTGGCGGCGGCGTCATCACCGTGGGCCAGGACAGGTTGGCCAGGAAGAACAGCGGGATGGACGTGGCGATGATGTACTGGAACGCGCGTTCGCGGGTGCGGAAGAAGCTGCCGACGAACAGGCCGAAGGCTACCGTGGCGGCGATGAACAACGTGCCGCCGAACAGCTGGCCGAGTGGATTGCCGCCACGCGGGTAATCCTGCACCCAGGCGGTGAACCCGGCGTAGTAGAAGAGCCCGAACAGACCGATCAGGCCGAAGCCCAGGGCCATGCCGGCCAGCGTCGGCAGGTCGAAGCGCAGGCGCCGGCCGAGGGCCAGACGGCGCCCGCCAAGCAGCACGCCGATGCCCATCAGCAGGGTCTGGTGCACGATCAGTTCGGCCACGCCCGGCACGATCGCGCTGCCATAGCCTTCCTGCGTGTTGTACAGCGGCCGCTGCACCAGCGTGACCGGCGGCGCCTGCGGAACGCCCATGAAGGCGGCCTGGGTGACCGCCGCCTCGCGCCCGAACGATCCCAGCGCATCGGCCACGCTGCCCAGCACCCAGCTGGCGCGGCCCAGATAGGCACCGTTGCCGAGCAGGACCAGCTTCGCCGGATGGCCACGCAGGATGTCGCGCTCCAGGTTGGCCGGGATCAGTACGATGCCTTCCGCATCACCGGCTTCCAGCTGACGGCGCGCGCTGTCGATGCTGGACGGCTGGCCGACCACGCGGGCCACCCGCAGCGCGTCCAGCTTGCGCAGCAATTCGCGGCTGGTGGCGCTGTGGTCTTCGTCCACGATCAGGATCGGCAGGTTGCCAGCCACCTGGTGCCGGTATGCGGCCGGGTAGAAGAACGAGTACAGGATGACCGCGCCGACCATCACCACGATGGCGTAGCGGTCCAGCAGCACCGCCAGCAGGGTCTGCCGCAGGCTGGCCCAGACCGGGCTCATGCGTCGGCCCCGGGCGGTCGCGCGGCCCGCGTGCTGTGCGCGAAGGCCAGCAGGCGCCAGCCACCCAGGCCACCGGCGATGATGATCATCAGCAGCAGCGTGGCCAGCGGCCACAGCGACACCGCCAGCGGCGCACCGACGAACTGCTGCTGGGTCTGCAGCTTGATGTAGGCGCTGAGCGGCAGCAGCAGGTGCCAGATGCGGGTGAACAGCGGTGCGTCGATGACCGGGAACGTGGCGCTGGAAAAGGCCAACGCGGTGCCGATGCTGAGGCCGACGGCCGACAGCGCCGTGCCCATGTCACGGGTGACGCCGACGAAGAACAGGGCGTAGGCCGCGGTGGCCAGATAGAACAGCGGCTGGCCGAGCAGCAGCAGGAACACGCTGCCGGCGATGCCGTCGCCGCGCAGCCAGGCCAGGTAGGCCACGCCGAGCGCGCCGTACAGCGAAAACAGCAGGACATACGGCGCGATCTTGCCGGCGAGGGCTGGCCACGGCGTGCGCCCAAGCCAGCCGGGCAGGGTGCCATCACGGATCTCGCGGCCCAGGCTGCCGGCCACCGCAAGCGCCAGCACCAGCGAAAGCACGGCGGGGAAGATCAGCGGCAGCAGGAACAGCTCGTAGCTGCGCGCGGGGTTGTAGAGGATGTCCGACTGCACGGCGATCGGTGCCGCGCGCAGCTTGCCCGGCCCGACCTGCAGGGCAATGCGTTCGCGCAGCAGGCGTGCATTCCACGCGGCCACCGCATCACCGATGTCACGCGCGGCGGACTGGCCGGTGGTCATGTAGGTGGCGTTGTAATAGGCGAACACCGTGCCGTGCTGGCCGCGCAGCGCCTGCCGGGTGACATCGCGTGGTACCAGCACGATGGCGTAGACCTGCAACCGGCGCAGCTGCGCACGGGCCTCCTCCATTGCCACCGGCTGGCTGGCCACGCGGACGCCGGGGCTGGCGTCGAGCATGCGCAGCAGCAGGCGGCTGTCGCTGCTGTGGTCGAGGTCGACCACGGCAATCGGCACATCGCGCATCACCGCGGGGCTGAACATCCACGCCATCAGCACCAGCATCAGCAGCGGCAGCGCAGTGACCAGCAGCAGGTCGGCCCGATTGCCGCGCAGCGTGTGCAGTTCGCGCCGCCACGACGCCGCAAAGCCGCCGTTGCCCGGGATCAGTGCGGGGGCCATGCGAACAGCACGCTCATGCCGGGGCGGAAGCCCTCGATGCGGCGTACCGGGCGCACCCGCACCTCGAAGCTGCGGACGTCGTAGCCGGAGGACTGGCGGGTGGTGCGCCAGGTGGCGTAGTCGCCGGCCGGATTGATGAAATACACCTTGAATTCGGCGTCCTGGTCCAGTGCCGGGATGCTGCCGCGCAGGGTGCTGCCGACCTTCAGGCCCTGCATCTGCGACTCGCGCAGGTTCATCGACACCCACATGCGGTCGATGTCGACCAGGGTGAACACCGGATAGCCCGCCGGCACCAGTTCGCCGGGATCGGCCATGCGCTTGTTGATCTCGCCGGCCACCGGTGCGCGGCCTTCCACTTCGGCACGTGCAGCGTTGACCTCGGCCACCGCACCCTGCGCCTGCTGCACCTGGCCCTGCGCCGCACGCTTGTCCTGCTCGCGTGCCCCGGCCAGCGCCATGTCGTACTGCGCGCGCGCGGCATGGGCCAGTTCGCGCGAACTGGTGGCCTGGGCCTGCGCCTCATCGCGCTTCTGCCGGGTCATCACCCCTTCGTTGAACAGGTTCTGCACGCGGCGCGCAGTTGCTTCGGCCAGAGTGGCACCGGCCTCGGCCCGCTTCCAGTTGGCTTCGGCGGCGCGGATGTCCTCGCTGCGCGCGCCCTCGTCGGCCTTGTCGGCCACTGCCTGCGCGGCGGCCAGGGCGCCGTGCGCCTGCTGTTCCTTGGCCGCCACTTCCGGGCTGTCGAGCAGGAACACGATCTGCCCGGCCTGCACGCGGTCGCCCTCGCGCACCTTCAGTTCGGCCACGCGGGCGGTGATCTTGGCGGCGACGTTGAGGGTGTCGGCGTCGGCCATGCCCTGGATCTGGTCGGCCGGCCGGCGCCAGGCCAGCCACAGGCCCAGCACCACCACGGCCAGCAGCACCACCACCAGGATGATGCCCACGCGGCGCTTGCCGGGCGGCGTGGTGGATTCGTCGTGCAGCACGTCACTCATGGTCGATCACCTCGTCCGCACGGCGCCGATAGTCTTCGAAACGGTCCATCTGTCCACTCACTTCCAACAGTTGCGCCAGGGCGATGTCGTACTGGTAGGCGGCCTGTGCGCGTTCGACGCGGGCGCCACCCAGGCCCAGCCGCGCGTCGATGACATCCAGCGACGTCGCCTGTCCCTCGCGGAAGGCCAGCTCCTGCAGGCGCAGGTTTTCCTGTGCCTGGGCGATGCTGCTGTCCAGCAGCACGAACTGCTGGCGCGCGCTTTCCAGTTCGTTCCATGCCTTGCGCACGCCGAGCGCGACCTGGTTCTCGGCTTCGCGCAGGCCGGCTTCTGCCTGTTCCTGCTGCGCGCGTGCCGCACTGATCTGCGCCGGCCGCGAGCTGGGCGAGAGGAAGGTGTACTTCACGCCGATGCCGAAGGCCCAGTCCGGATCGGTCAGCATTTCGTCGCGGCGGCGGAAGTCGTACTGGCCGAAGGCGAAGATCTGCGGCTTCAACTTGGCCTGCTGCACGCGCACGCCCTGTTCGGCCTGGGCAACCATCGCCTGCAGGCGGCGGATCTGCGGCTGTCGCGCCTGTGCGGTGCGTTCGAAGCTGGCCACTGGTTCCAGCGGCGCGCGCTGCACGAACAGCGGCGACAGCGGGCGGACCTCGCCACCGCTGCGCAGCAGGGTCGCCAGCGCGGCCTGCAACGTGGCGAGGTCGTTGAGGGTTTTCTGGTACTCACGCTCGGCCTTGTCGCGGGCCACGGTGGCCTGCAGGCGCTGGGCGCGGGTGGCGAAGCCCTCGCGTTCCAGTTTCTCCGCATCGGACAGGTGGCGGTTGAGGCCGTCGCGTACGTCGCGGCGCACGTCCACCGCCTGTTCGGCCAGGCGCTGGCCGAAATAGGCCTGGGCCAGCTGCACGGTCAGCGACTGGCGCTGCGCCTCGCGTTCGGCGCTGGCCTGTTCGCTCGCGGCGCTGGCCGCACGTTGCGCCGCCGGGATCACGCCGCCGGTGTACAGCGGCAGCACCGCGGTCACCACCGGGCGGGTGCGCCAGTCGCGTTCGGTGAAGCTCAGCGGCGAATCGATGCCATAGGCTTCGGCCACCGGTGCCAGCGAGCCCAGCGGCAGGGTGAGGGTCTTCTGGAACTGCAGGCGGCGCACTTCGCCGGTGATCTCGGGCAGGCGCAGCAGGCGCGTGGCTTCCTGTAGTTCCTGTTTGTTGCGCACACCGGCATCGGCCGCCACCAGCGCATCGGAAACCTGTTCCAGCCGCTGCCGAGCCTGTTCCCATTGCAGGGCAGGGGCCACGGCTGGGTCGGCCGCGGTCTGCGCGACGCTGGTGGCCGTCAGCAGCGTGGCGCAGACCAGCAGCGGCCAACGTGCGCGGTGCCGTCGCGGGCAGGGACGTTGCAGGTGCACGTCGGGTCCGTCATCCGTAAAGAGTCCGGCAAAAACTAGTGGATGTGCCGTGAAGCTGCTGTCGGCGCGGTGCACGTCGCAGGGGCTTCAGCGCAGACAACCCTCCGCGGCGCTGCGCAGCGCCTGGGTGATGTGCTGCAGCGTGCTGGAACGCACCGCGGCATGCTGCCAGTACAGCGGCACATCCAGCCATCGGTCTGGTTCCAGCACAACGACGTTCCCTGCAGCCAGCGCCGGTGCGATCAGCGTTTCCGGCGCCAGGCACCAGCCCAGTCCGCGCGCGGCGGCTTCGACGAAACCGGTGGAGGAGGGCAGGTAGTGCACCGGCGGCTGCAGCCGCGCACGCGTAAGGCGGCGCAGGAAACGCGCCTGCAGTTCATCCTTACGGTTGAACACGATCATCGGTGCCACGGCCAGCGCATCGGCCTGCATGCCCTTGCCGAACCAACGGCGGGCGAAGGCCGGCGAGGCGATGGCGTGGTAGCGCATCGCCCCCAGTGGGTGCACGTTGCAGCCCTTCAACGCGCGGCCTTCGGCGGTAACCGCGCCCAGTACGCTTCCATCGCGCAGCAGTTCGAGGGTGTGGTCCTGGTCGTCCATGCGCAGGTCGAACAGGTAGCCATGGCGCTGGTGCAGCTCGGCGATGGCGGCGACGAACCAGGTGTCCAGCGAATCGTCGTTGACCGCCAGCGGGATCGGCGTGCGGGTGGCGTCGTTGCCGCGCTCGGGCAGCAGCTCGGCCAGTGCCTCGGCCTGCAGGGCCTGCATCGGCCGCACGCTGCGCAGCAGGACCTCCCCGGCAGCGGTGGGGCGGCACGGTGCCTGGCGCACCAGCAGCACCTGGCCGAGGCGGTCCTCCAGCGCCTTGATCCGCTGTGACAGCGCCGACGGGCTGATCGCCAGGCGGCGGGCGGCGGCTTCGAAACTGCCTTCTTCCAGTACTGCGGCGAAGGCAGCCAGTTGCGGGTGTACCAGGTCCATGCCGGGCCTCTTCAGTTTTCCTGCACAGGATAAAGAAAAACCAGCTGGCCTTAACCGCTCGCAGGCGCCACCCTGCGCGTCCTTTCCGATGTGATGGCAGTACCCATGTGGATCACCGCGGCCCTGGCCGGTCTGTTTGCAGGCGCCGGCCTGATCATCGCCATCGGCGCCCAGAATGCCTTCGTCCTGCGCCAGGGGTTGCAGCGCCGCCATGTGGGCATGGTGGTGCTGGCCTGCATGGGCGCGGACATCGCGCTGATCCTGGCCGGGGTGGGCGGCATGGGTGCGCTGGTGCTGCAGTGGCCGCTGCTGCTGCAGGTGCTGCGCTTTGGCGGTGCAGCCTTCCTCGGCTGGTACGGGCTGCAGG
This sequence comes from Stenotrophomonas sp. S41, assembly GCF_016624625.1. Taxonomy (NCBI): domain Bacteria; kingdom Pseudomonadati; phylum Pseudomonadota; class Gammaproteobacteria; order Lysobacterales; family Lysobacteraceae; genus Stenotrophomonas; species Stenotrophomonas sp. S41. Next base: position 37,325 of record NZ_JACVTV010000011.1, read on the forward strand.
CCGGCCTGCGCGCGTGGCGCGGCGGCAGTGCATTGGCGGCCGCCAGCAGCGAGGGCGGCAACCGGCGCCAGGTGCTGCTGGCCTGCCTTGCGTTCACGCTGCTCAACCCGCACGTCTATCTGGACACGGTGGTGCTGCTGGGCAGCCTGTCCACGCGTTACCCCGGCGAGCTGCGCTGGGCGTTTGCCGGCGGCGCCTGCGTGGCCAGCGTGCTCTGGTTCTGCGCGCTGGGCTACGGCGCTCGCCTGCTGCAGCCGCTGTTCCGCAACCCGAACGCCTGGCGCGTGCTGGATGCAGGCATCGCGCTGTTCATGGCGAGCCTGGCGTTGCTGCTGCTGCTGCGCCCGCTGTCGCCATGAATGACTGCGCTGCGCGCATGTTGTGTCTTTGTTCCACTGATGCGGTTTTCGCCCGCAGGCCCAGCACCGATAATGCCGCCCCCGCTGCGACCCCGCCGTGCATGCCGTAGTCCGGCAGCCCCCGGGTCGCTTTCGTTCTCGCAGTACATCCGTCCATTGGGCGGCATCGGTGTTCCATGAAAGACAACCTGCAACTCCTCCTGGCCCATCTCGGCCGCACGTTCCTGTTCGGCCTGATGATGGCCATTCCGCCGGCTCTGGCCTGGCTGGATATCCATTGGCTGGGCGACGCGGTGGGTGAGTGGTCGCTGGTTGAGCTGACCCAGGAAGGCTTCCTCGCGGCGAGTGTCGCCGCCTTCGTACGTCTGGCCGTGCGTCGCGCCGACGATCGCCGCTTTGCCGTGCTTGCCGCGGCGCTGTTTGCCTGCATGTTCGTGCGCGAGATGGATGAAGCGCTGGATCTGATCGCACACGGATTCTGGAAATATCCCGTGGCGGTGATGGTGGCCGGTTCGCTGGGCTGGGCCAGCCGTGACTGGCGCAGCACACTGCAGGGGCTGCTGCGGTTCCTGACCTCGCGAGCAGGCACGGTGATGACCATCGGCCTGGTGCTGCTGCTGGTGTATTCGCGATTGATCGGCATGACCTCGCTGTGGTCGGGCCTGCTCGGCGACCAGTACATCCGCGTGTTCAAGAACACCATCGAGGAAACCACCGAGCTGCTGGGCTATACCTTCATCCTGGCCGCCAGCGTGGGCTACGTGGCACAGCGCGTGCGCGAACCGCTGGCAGCGCGGCGCGCACAGGCGCAGGCGCTGCAGCAGCGGATGCTCTAGGCCGCATCAATCGCGCACAGCGGCGTTTCGTCCGGGCGCAGGGTCAGCACGCGCACGCCCTGCGCGGTCACCGCCACGGTGTGCTCGAACTGCGCCGACAACTTGCCGTCGCGCGTGTACACCGGCCATTCGTCCGGCAACTGGCGGATGGCCGGTTTGCCCTGGTTGAGCATCGGTTCGATGGTGAACACCATGCCTTCCTGCAACTCGAGGCCGGTACCGGCGTGGCCGTAATGCAGGATCTGCGGGTCTTCGTGCATTTCCTGGCCGATGCCGTGCCCGCAGTATTCCTTCACCACGCTGTAGCCGTGGCTGCGTGCATGGCGGGCGATGGCATGGCCGATGTCGCCCAGGCGCGCGCCGGGGCGCACTGCGGCAATGCCCTTCCACATGGCCTGGTAGGCCACGGTCACCAGCTTGCGCGCGGCGTAGTCGACCTCGCCCACCAGGTAGGTGGTGCTGGAATCGGCGATGTAGCCGTTCTTTTCCAGGGTGATGTCGAGGTTGACGATCTGCCCGCTGCGCAGCACGTCCTCATGGCTGGGCACGCCGTGGCAGATGACGTTGTCGATGGAGGTGTTGAGCACGTACGGAAAACCGTACTGGCCCTTGCTGGCCGGCCGGGCGTGCAGTTCGTCGACGATCATCCGCTCGACGAAGTCGTTGATGTCCATCGTGCTGCGGCCTTCCAGCGGCAGGGCGTCGAGCGCGGCGAACACCTGCGCGAGCAGGCGCCCGGACTCGGCCATCAGCGCGATCTCGTCGGGGCGCTTGACCATGGCCATCGGCTCAGGCCTGCCCGGGGGCCAGCAGCGGCGGCTGCACGCCGGCCGCGCGCAGTTCGCTGGCGACGATGTCCTGGAAGCTCAGGGTCGGGTTCAGTTCGCACAGCATGCCGACCCGGATCCAGAAGTTGGCCTGGGCGTTGATGGACCGGCTGGAGACGGTGCAGGCACGACGCAGCTGGTCGTGCAGGGTGTCATCGATGTTGACGATGCCCATGGCGGACTCTCGAGAGGGAATATATGAAGCGTATACGTTTCATATATTCCACTCAAGTCCGCGCCGTTCAGTCGCTGTGGGTGGCAAAGCGCAGGCGGTTGCCGTCAGGGTCCACCAGCAGCATCTCGCGGGTACCCCAGTCGGTATCGTGCGGTGGCTGCAGGATGGGCACGCCAGCGGCGCTGAAGGCGCGGAACACCGCGTCCACGTCATCGACCTTGAAGTACACCGCGCCGCCGGGCTGGCAATCGCCGGCATGCTCGCTGAGGAACAGGGTCTGGCCCTCGCGGGTGAGCTGGGCGAACAGCGGCATGCCCGCGCCGAAGCGATGCTCCCAGTCGACGGCGAAGCCCAGGCCCTGCACGTAGAACGGCAGGGTGGTGTCGGCGTGCAGCATGCGCAGCTGCGGGATGACGGTCTGGGACATGGCGGCGGTTCCTGATGGGTAGAGTCGAGCTTGCTCGACTCTCCGATCAAAAGCAGTCGAGCACGCTCGACTCTACCAAGGCCAATGGCGGTTGAGCTTGCTCGGGGTCAGCCATCGATGCCCGGCACGCCTTCGGCCAACGGCACGCGCGTACCGTCCAGCAGGCCGCGGCTGAGCGTGCCGTTCTCGATGAACAGCAGCTCGCCGTTCTCGCCGTTCTTGATGCTGCTGTCGATGGCGATCACGCGGCCACCATGGAAGGTGCTGACGTGCGGCATCGAGGTGTGGCCGACCACGATGCGCTTCAGGTGCAGCTGGTCGAGCACGGCCTGCACGCCGTTGCTGTCCAGCTGGCCATCGAAATAGCCGCGGTACCAGATCGGGCTGGTCTTGCCGTCGTACAGCGGCGCGGTGGCCGGGTCTGCCTTCACCTCGGCCTTGGGCGTGCCCAGCGAGGCCTGGTAGGCGGCATTGGTGGTGGCCGGGTCCAGCGCCAGCTGCACCGCCTCGGGCGAGATGCCGCCGTGCAGGAACAGGGTGTCACCGATCTTCAGCAGCACCGGACGGGTGCGCAGCCACTGGCCGATCACCGAATCGCCTGCATACAGCTGCGGGTAGCTGCGGCCCAGCAGCTGGGCGCTGCGCAGGTACTTGGGATTGACGTAGCGCAGGTCGTCGTAGAGCACCATGGTTTCGTGGTTGCCGAGCACGAAGTGCACCGCGCCGCCGGCCGCCGCGGCCTGCTGCTGCAGCCCGTACAGCAGCCAGAACGCCTCGGTCACCTGCGGGCCGCGGTCGAACACATCGCCGGCGATCACCAGGGTGTCCTTGCCCAGCGCCCACTGGTCCTGCGCGTCGATCACCTTGTTGGCGCGCAGCAGCCGCACCAGAAGGTCGTACTGGCCGTGGATGTCGGACACCGCAACGATGCGCGGCGTGGCCGGCAGCACCGACACCGAGGGCGCCACCGGCGGCAGCACGTGCACGCTGTGGGCGTAGCCGCACTGCGGGGTGAATTCGGTGCCTTCGGCATCGGCCGGGAGGGTGCGCATCTGCACCTGGTCGCCGCAGATCCACTTCGCCCGCAGCTGGTCGCCGACGCGGAACACGTAGGGACCATCGGCGTCGACGTGCTCGGCCGGCGTGGCCACCTCGCGCGCCTGCAGCGACGGCGCGCCCAGCAGGGCCAGCGGCAACAGCAGCAGGGCGGGGTGGAGCAGGCGGCGGTGCAGCATGGTGGGTTCCTCGGCGGGCAACAAAAAAGGCGGGCCCGAAGGCCCGCCCCTGATGCTACGCCGTTGCCGACCCAGGCAGCATGCGCCGAAGGTGGGGGTCACTGTGCGGAATCGGGTGCCCGACGCCGCGCGGCGCCATCAGAACTTCGCGCGCAGGTTGAACAGCACGCGGCGCGGTTCGCCCCAGTAGCCCGCGTTGAAGAAGCCGACGTTGCGGTAATAGACCTTGTCGAACAGGTTGGTGACGGTCACGCCCACGCTCAGGTTGTCGTTGATGCGGTAGCGGCCCATCAGGTCGAACAGCACGTAGCCGCCCTGGCTCATCCTGCCGGTGGCGGTCACCGGGGTGCCGTTGGCATTGAATCGGCCGGTGGGGATCGGCTGCATCTGGTAGATCTCGCTCTGCACGCTGAAGCCGCCGCCAACCGTCCACTGGCCGTGGCTGTAGGTGGTGTTGAAGCGCGCCAGGTGCATCGGGCTGGTGCTGGCGAAGCGGCTGCCATCGGGGTTGCTGCTGTAGCTGTAGGTGTAGCCGCCGGTCATGCTCCAGTGGTCGGTGATCGAGCCGGACACTTCGAACTCGCCGCCTTGGGTCGTGATGCCCTTGCTGGCGATGTAGGGCGAGCTGCCATCGGGCAGCTTGATCTCGCCGCCGTTCGGGTCGAGCTCGGCCACGTTGTCCTGCTTCATGTAGAAGCCGTTCAACGAGGTGTACAGGCGGCCGCCGAAGAATTCACCCTTCAGGCCGTACTCGTAGTTGCCGCCGGTGGTCGGGTCGAGCAGCTGGTTGTTGATGTCGCGGCGCGCGGTGGCCTGGAACACGTCGGAGTAGCTGACGAAGGCGGTGATGCTGCTGCTGAGGTCATACAGCACGCCCACGTACGGGGTCAGCTCGTGCGCGGTGGTGCGCGCGCTGCGGCTGGTGAATACACCGTTGACGTCGTAGTTGTCGGTGGTGGTGCGGTAGTCGGAGTAACGCGCACCGGCGATGATCTTCAGCGGGTCGATCGGGTTCAGGCGCACGGCGGCGTAGTAGCCGGTCTCGGTGGTGTTCACCGTGCTGGACGGAATGCCGTAGTTGTAGGTGGTCGGCTTGCCGATGTTGCCATCCCACTCGTAGATGCTGGGGAAAGCGTTGACGTTGTACGGGCGCGAGGTGATGCCGGCGCGGATGGTGTCCAGGTCGCGGTCGTAGTGGTTGATGCCCACGACCAGCTCATGCGAACGGCCGAACAGCTGGAACGGCCCGGAGGCATACAGGTCGAACGCATCCTCGCGCGTCTCGGACACCGAATAGGTATCGGCGATGCGCAGGCCCAGGCCGGTCACTGCATCGGCCCAGTTGCCGGTGTTGGAGCCGGCCAGCAGCAGCGAGTCGGTGTCGGTGGCGCGGTGGTTGTAGGCCAGGCGGCCGCTCCAGCCGGCGCCGAACTGCTGTTCGAGGGTGGCGAAGTAGTTGGTGCTTTCGCGGTTCCATTCGTTCCAGCGTGCCGCGGCGCTGTAGGAGCGCGGCATGTGCGCGCGCGTGCCATCGCGGAAGTACAACGGCGAGGCGCTCCACGCACCGCCATCGGAGCCGGTCTTCAGGTAATCGATGCCGGCGCGCAGGCGGGTGCTGTCGGTCAGGTCGGCTTCGATGACGCCGTACAGGCTGGGCGACTTGTCATGCTGGAAGCGCACCCAGCTTTCCTTGTCGGTGTAGGCGCCGACGAAGCGCCCACGCACGCGGCCGCCCTTGCTGAGCGGGCCGGAGACATCCACTTCGGCACGCTTGTAATCCCACGAACCGGCGCTGAGGCTGGTGCTGGCCTGGAAGGTCTCGGTCGGGCGCTTGCGCACCATGTTGACCGTGGCCGACGGATTGCCAGAGCCGGTGACCAGGCCGCTGGCGCCGCGCACCACTTCGATGCGCTCGTAGATGGAGGTGTCGCTGAGGATTGAGTTGCCGCCCGCACCGGTGGTGTAGTTGGTGGGGATGCCATCGAACATGAAGTTGTTGATGGCAAAGCCGCGCGCGTTGAACAGCGTGCGGTTGCTGTCGTAGGACTGGATGGTGACGCCCGGGGTCTGCTGCAGCACCTCGGAAATGGTGATGAGGTTGAAATCCTCGATGCGCTGGCGGGTGAACACGGTCAGCGACTGCGGCGTTTCGCGCAGGGTCAGCGGCAGCTTGGTGGCGGTGTTGGTGCCGTAGACCTGGTAGCCCTCGGTGCGCTGGGTGACCATCACCCGGTCCAGTTCGGTGGTGGTCGGCGCGCTGTCCTGGGCGAAGGCCGGCGCGACGGCGCAGGCGAGCGACAAGGCGAGGGCGTTCCGGCGCAGGGCGCCAGAGGAAGGCTGATACATGGTGGAACCTCGGTTTCTGGATCAGGAACGGGAAGACGGGCGTGGCGCCGGCTTGGCCGGGCTGCGGAAACTGAGCCAGAGCACCATCGCCCCGGCACCGGCGGCGAGCACGCCGCACCAACCAACAAATCCCTGTGCAATGCCCCAGGCGGCGATGCTGGCCAGCAGGCTGGCGAGCAGCCCCAGCACGCCCAGCACCTGCAGCAGGCGACGGCGCGAGGTGGGCGGCGCATGGCCGGCCACATCGCGGTGATGGCGTTCCATCGCCATCGCCAGGCAGGCGAAGGCGGCGGCGGCCAGCAGCAGGGCGAGCACGCTCATGCGCCGGCCTCGGCAGCGGCGGGGGCGCCCGCGCGTGCGGCGCGCGGCTTGCGCTGCGCCGGCACGAAACGATGCACCTTGCGTGCGGCCCACAGCAGGCCGGCGCCGATCAGCAGCAGGCCGATATCGATGCCGGCCTTGGCACCATCACCGGCAGCAAGCGCGGCTACCGCGCCACCCTGCCAGGCGACCAGGTTGTACAGCGGCAGGCCCAGGGCCAGCACGCCGGCCAGCGCCAGCTGCTCGACCCAGCCGCGACGCGGTGCGCGCAGCATGGCGTGCACCACGCAGGCCGCCCAGGCGTAGAAGAACACTTTCACTTCGGCATCGCTGCGGTTGGCCACGTCCAGCGGCAGCAGGCGGTTGCCCCAGAGGAAGGCGAGCATCGCCACCGGCAGGCCGGTGACGAAGCCGATGTTCAGGCGTTCGACGATGCGGAAGCCAAGGTGCGGACGCGCCGGATCGGGCAGCTGGGTGCGGCGTTTCACCGTCCACAGCACCAGCCCGGTGGCCACCATCAGGGTGCCGGCCACGCCGGACAGGAAGAACAGCCAGCGCATGGTGGTGGGCGCGAAGCGCGCTGCATGCAGGCCGATCATGCCGTCGCGGGTGATGACCGCGGCCGAGCGCGGTGCAGCGGCATCCAGCAGGTTGCCGCGCGCATCGAAGCTGAGCGCGTCGGCGGCGCCGGCAATCTGGTCGCCCTGCTGGCGACGCACGCTGATGCGCATCGCCGCATCGGAAGGATGTTCGATCTGCAGCGAGGCCGCATGACCGCCACCCCATTGCACTTCCGCACGGCGCAGCACCTCGGCCAGCGCCGGCGGCGTCGCGGCCACGCCACTGGCCTCGGCCTTCTCGGCGCGCGGGAACAGTTCGGCGAAGAACGCATCGCGGCCGCCGGGGTAGTTGGCATCCACCGCCCACGGCATGTACAGCGTCATCAGGGTGATCAGGCCGGTGTAGGTGATCATCAGATGGAACGGCAGCGACAGCACCGCCAGCGCGTTGTGGCCATCCAGCCAGCTGCGCTGGCCCTTGCCGCGACGGAAGGTGAAGAAGTCGGTGAAGATCTTCTTGTGGGTGATCACGCCGCTGATCAGGGCGATCAGCATCAGCATCGAACACGCACTGATGAACCAGCGCGCCCACAGCACCGGCACGTAGTGCAGGTCGAAGTGCAGGCGGTAGAAGAAGTTGCCACCGCGCGTCTCGCGCACCTGCACCGGCTTGCCGTCTGCATCCAGCGTGGCCTGGTTCGGATTGCGCTGGCCGCGGCGGCGTTCCTTTTCGCCCTGCGGCTGCCAGCTGACCGAGGTCGCGCTGCTGCGTGCGTCGGGCAGCTCGATGCTCCAGCGCTGTGCGTCGGGCGCGGTGCGGACAAGGAACTGCTGGGCCTGGGTGACCGCGGTTGCGCTGCTGGCGGGCAGGCCGATTTCCGGCTGCATCCAGCGGGTCAGTTCTTCCTTCCAGTACGCGGCGGTGCCGGCGATGAAGATCAGGAACAGCACCCAGCCGACCACCAGGCCCGACCAGGTATGCAGCACCGACTGCGATTGGCGGATGCCACCGAGATTGCTCATGCCACACCCCCGCGCAGCAGCCAGGCCAGCAGCGCGCCCAGACCACCGGCAAGCAGCAGGCCCAGCGTGGCGCGCAGGGTGCTGCGGGCTGCATAGGCCCAGATGGCGGCCAGCGCATAGACCACGAACGCGGCCATGGTGGCGACCAGGGTGGCATCGGCCTTGGCGCCGGGCAGCAGGCGCGCCAGTGCGGCGGCCCAGCACGCGGCCACGGCGTACCCGCCCAGCAGGCCGAGCAGGCCACGGGCCCACAGCAGGGCATGGCCGCTACCGCGCGGCACGCGCTTGGCCGGCGGAGCGCCGGTGGCAGGAGAGGAGGAAGATGCGGCCATGGCCGATGTCAATAGGAATCGTATGCAATTGCGAGCGAATGCTATTTGACACCGGTAGCTGTGTCGAGTCCCCCATTCGGGGGAGGCGCCCTTCTATCAGAGCTTGCGGACGACCGTCTGCTCGGGGGCGATGGCGTGTCCGGCGGCGTTCTGCGGCTGCATGTGGGGCAGGGCGGCGCCGCTGGTGCGCTCGATCAGGGTGGAGTGCGCTTCGCCGGGGGCGAAACGATGCCGTTCGCCCCATTGGCGCAGGGCGACCAGCAGCGGGAACAGGTCGCGACCGGCGGCCGTCAGCACATAGTCCTGGTAGGCGCTGCCATCGGCCGCTGGCTGCTGCACCAGCAGGCCGGCCTCGACCAGGCGGCGCAGGCGGTCGCTGAGGATGTTGCGGGCCGCGCCGAGGCTGCGCTGGAAATCACCGAAGCGGGTGATGCCATCGAAGGCATCGCGGATGACCAGCAGTGCCCAGCGGTCGCCGAGCAGATCGGCGCTGCGGGCCACGGGGCAGGGGCTGTCGGCATGCATGGCGGGCTCCACCGGGATATCTGGTTGCAGTTTAAAACCAGTGGCGCTACCGTGCATCCAGTTTCAAAATGCAACCACAAAGATGAGCCTCCCCGTATCGCGGCCGCTGCTCGGCCTGCTGGCGGTCGCCGCCAGCGCCAGCGTGGCCAATGTCTACTATGCGCAACCTCTGCTGGAACGGCTGGCCCAGGCCTTCGCCCTCGACACGGCCGTGGCCGGCGCGGTGCTGGCGGCTACCCAGGCCGGCAGCGTGCTGGCCCTGCTCGGGCTGTTGCCGCTGGCCGACCGTGGCGACCGCCGGCGCCTGCTGCGGATGCAGTTGCTGGCCCTGGTGGCCGCGCTCCTGCTGCTGGCGGCTGCGCAGACGGCGGCGTGGTTGCTGGCCGGCATGCTGCTGGCCGGGCTGCTGGGCACGGCACTCACCCAGGGGCTGATCGCCTATACGGCCCAGCTGGCGCCGGCCGAACAGCGCGGGAGCATGGTCGGCGCCGTGCAGGGCGGAGTGTTCATCGGCCTGCTGTCGGCGCGCGTGCTGTCCGGCAGCGTGGCCGCCGTGGCCGGCTGGCGTGCGGTCTACCTGCTGTCCGCCGTATTGATGGCGGCGTTGGCGCTGCTGCTGTGGCGACGCCTGCCGGCCCTCCCGGTACCTGCGCTGCCGCCGTCTTGGCGCGCGCTGCTGGCATCGATGGCCACGCTGCTGCGCGACGACCGCACGCTGCGTGAGCGCGGGCCGCTGGCGCTGCTGTTGTTTGCCGGCCTCAACGTGTTCTGGGCGGCGGTGCCGCTGCCTCTGTCGGCGCCGCCGTTGCACTGGTCCACCGCTGCGATCGGTGCACTGGGGCTGGCCGGCATCGTCGGTGCGCTGCTGGCGGCCCGGGTCGGCCACTGGATGGATCGCGGTTTCGCCGTGCGCGTCAGCCTCGCTGCGCTGCTGCTGATGCTGGCAGCGTGGTGGCCGCTGCTGGGGTTGCCGCACTCGCTGGGGCTGCTGTTGCTGGGCGTGGTGCTGCTGGATCTGGGCGGGCAGGCACTGCATGTGTCCAACCAGGCGCTGCTGCTGCGCGCACCGGTTGAACAGCATGGACGCCTGGTGGCGTTGTACATGCTGTTCTACGCGGTCGGCAGCGGCGCCGGTGCAGCGGCCGGCACCTGGGTGCAGGCACGCCACGGTTGGAACGCGGTGTGCCTGCTGGGTGCCGGCATCGCGGCGTTGGCGCTGCTGTGGTGGGCGCGCTGTCGCCTGCGCCGCTAGCCCTGCGGCCGCTTACTTCACCTGGCGGCAGTCGCGCAGGTGGATGCCGCCGGTGTCGATGCTGTCGACCACGCCTTCCAGCTTCACCCAGTCTTCCAGGCGCAGGGTGGCACCCAGGGCGCGCTGATCGTTGGCCAGTGCGCAGTGCACGGTGAAGTTGGCGTTGTTGTCGCCGGACGACTGGCGCCCACCGATGCCACCGATGCCCTTCATCTTGGTCACCAGGTAGCCGACTTCGAAGGTCTTGTTGATGTTGTTGGCCTGGGCGGTATACACCTGCCCATCGATGATGAAGCGGCGCCCGAAATACTTCACGAACATCGGCTGGTACAGCGAATCGGTATCCGGCAGCGGGCCATCGGAGAACAGATTCTTCAGCGGCATCGTGTTGATGTTGCGCTGCAGTTTCTTCGCTTCCTTGCCCAGCACGGTGGACATGCCCACGGCGGTGGCCGGGGTTGGCTTGTCAAAGCCGCTGGAAATGCGCACGGCCTCGGCGATGGCCTCGCCTTCCTTGCCGGTCTTGAGCTGGTTCAGCCAGCCACAGAACGCGCCGCGCACGTCCTCATCCTTGGCCGTCTGCCCACGGGCCAGCTTGGTGCCGACCAGCACGGTGCCCTTGTTGCTGATGGAAACCGCAGTCACCAGCGGCACCTTCAGATCCGTCTGCATGACATACATCTGGCCTTCGGTCTCGGTGAAGACATCACCGCTGACGAAGTTGTTGCCTTCATCCAAGGCCAGCTTGCGCAGCTGGCCCAGGCCGCTGCTGGGCTTCAGGCCGGGGATGGTGACTTCGGTGAGGTAGGTCTGGCCGTTGCGCGGGTCACCGACCGATTTGAAGTTCTGTTCGCAGGTGGCCGCGGTCGCGCTGGCGGCGGCGCCCAGGGCGCAGGCTGCGGCGAGGGTGACGGGGAGAGTCCTTCTGTTCCACATGTGGCCGGTTCCTTGTGCTGGGAGTTCCATCTGGGGGCCGCGGCGTCCGGCGGCCCGCCCCGTGGTGGCGGGGGTGCCGGCCATCATAAAGGGCTTGGCGTGACAGGCAAAACGACGCCTGGCCGCGCGCCGTGGTTCTGTCGCTGCAATGTTATAAACGGCGTAATAGTCTCCCGCGCCCGCCGCGCGTAGTCTGACCGCATTGCACAGGAGCTTTGCCATGGGTCATGACCACGACCACCTTCCATCTGAAATCCGCCACGAGAAACCCTTGTGGTGGGCGCTGGGCCTGACCACCACGTTCCTGGTGGTGGAGGTGGTGGGAGCGTTCTGGACCAACAGCCTGGCCCTGCTGTCCGATGCCGCGCACATGGCCACCGATACGCTGGCGCTGATGATCGCGCTGGTCGCGGTGCGGCTGAGCCGGCGCCCACCCGATGCACGACGCACCTACGGCTATGCCCGCCTGGAAGCGCTGGGCGCGATGATCAACGGCGCGATGCTGTTCGTGGTGGCCGGCTACATCCTGTGGGAAGCCATAGCGCGCTTCCGCCAGCCGCAGGAGATCGCCTCCACCGGCATGCTGGTGATCGCGGCGATCGGCCTGGTCATCAACCTCATCTCGATGCGGCTGCTGCAGGCCGGCAGTGGTGAAAGCCTCAACGTGAAAGGCGCCTACCTGGAAGTGTGGGCCGACATGCTCGGCTCGGTGGCGGTGATCGTCGGCGCGCTGCTGATCCGCTGGACCGGCTGGAAGCCGATCGACCCGATCCTGGCCGTGCTGATCGGCCTGTGGGTGCTGCCGCGCACCTGGGTGCTGATGCGCGAAGCGATCAACGTGCTGCTGGAAGGCGTGCCCAAGGGCACCGACGTGGCCAAGGTGCGCGCGGGCCTGTCCGCGCATGCGGCGGTGGTGGACGTGCATGACCTGCATGTGTGGGCACTGGCATCGAGCACCCCGGCGCTGACCGCGCACGTGGTGATGCGCGAGGGAACCGACGCCGACGCACTGCGCCGCGAACTGGGTGCGCGCCTGCACGAGGAATTCGGCATCGACCACGTGACGCTGCAGATCGAGGCGGATCATTGCGGCGAAGCGTGCGGGCAGCCAGTGAAGCACGCGCATGACCATGACCATAACCATGACCATGACCATGACCATGATGCGCAGGGACATCATGGCCACGTGCACCGATAAAAAGTCCTGACTGCGTCGCGTCGGCTGGGTAGAGTCGACTGCTGGTCGACTGCTCTTGGCGGAAAGCCCCGAAAATCCCGCGCTGCGCGCGATAGTCGACTAGCAGTCGACTCTACCCTCATCGCGGCGCGAAGCCAGCCGGTCGGCCAGCCGCGTCGGCTCGGGCAGCCGATAGCCACGCAGCGTGCGCTGCACCCAGGCCAGCGCGGTATCGGCGCTGACCCGGTGGCCGCCAGCCACGAACAGCGGCCTGCAGCGGGCCTTGCTGCGCAGCACCCAGCCCAGCGGCTCGTCGCCGTCCAGCAGCGGCGTATGCGCGCCGGGCTCGGCGCCGGGTTCTTCGAAGCGGCCCACCAGCTTCGACTTCGCCACGCCGATAGTGGGCAGGTGGGTCACTACGCCCAGGTGTGACGCCACGCCCAGCCGCCGCGGGTGGCTGATGCCATGGCCATCGACGAACACCAGGTCCGGCGTGCGCGGCAGCTGTGCCAACGCGGCCAGCAGGGCCGGCAGTTCGCGGAAACTGAGCAGGCCGGGGATGTAGGGCATGACCGTGGGAATGCGTGCGATCTCCTGCGCCACCGGCTGCAGGGTGCGGGCATCCAGCAATACCGCTGCGGCGCGGGTGGTGGCGCCGTCATCCTCGAAGCCCACGTCCAGCCCGGCCAGCCAGCGCACCGTGCGCGGCAGGCGGTCCTGGCGCTCCACGCGGCTGGCCAGCTGCCGCTGTTGTTCGCGGGCGTCGGCGACGCTGCCTTGCCAGCGCCCGGGGTCGATCACGGTCTTCATCGGCCCGCAGCATGGCATGGCCGCCGCCACGGCGCGGTGAGCGCCGGCGGGGCTACAATGGCCGCCTGCCTTTCCTCGCGTTGGAGATCCTGCAGTGACCCGTAAACTCGTACTGTTGCGCCACGGCCAGAGCCAGTGGAACCTGGACAACCGCTTCACCGGCTGGGTCGATGTCGATCTGACCGACCAGGGCCGCAGCGAGGCCGCCAACGCCGGCCGCCTGATGCGCGAAGAAGGCCTGCAGTTCGACGTCGCCTACACCTCGGTGCTCAAGCGCGCCATCCACACCCTGCAGGGTGCGCTGGCCGAACTGGGCCAGGACTGGCTGCCGGTCAACAAGTCCTGGCGCCTCAACGAGCGCCACTACGGCGGCCTGCAGGGCCTGGACAAGGCCGAGACCGCTGCCAAGCACGGCGAGGACCAGGTCAAGGTGTGGCGTCGTTCGTACGACATCCCGCCGCCGCCGATGGAGCTGGAAGATCCGGGCCACCCGATCCACGACCGCCGTTACGCCGGCCTGGACCGCAATGCACTGCCGGGTACCGAATCGCTGGCGACCACGCTGGACCGCGTGCTGCCGTACTGGCACGACGCCATCGCGCCGCAGCTGAAGGACGGCAAGACCGTGCTGGTCACCGCGCACGGCAACTCGCTGCGCGCGCTGTACAAGTACCTCAACAACGTCTCGCGCGAGGAAATCCTCGAGCTGAACATCCCGACCGGCATCCCGCTGCTGTTCGAACTGAACGACGACCTGACCGTGAAGTCGTTCCGCTACCTGGGCGACCCGGAAGCCGCCCGCAAGGCCGCTGAAGCCGTGGCCAACCAGGGCAAGGCAAAATAAAGCAGAAGGCCGGCGCAAGCCGGCCTTTCCATTTGTAGAGTCGAGCCTTGCTCGACTGCCGCTGTCGCAACCCAGTAGAGCCACCCCATGGGTGGCTGCATCTGTCCGCTACGAAGATCGCAGCAGGCGCATCTTCGGCGGCTGCAATGCAGCAATGTCGATGACGTGGTCCTGGCATATCAGCTGATAGTGCGCGAATGGGCCGGGGTAACGGCTATCAGCGAAGGTGGCATGGTCCAGATAGTCGAGGAACTTCGAACGGCTGTAGCGGCGGAACAGGTTGCCGCTCCAGTCTTCGGAGTCGTCCCCGCTCTGGTAGCACTCGTTGTGCACGACATAGCTGATGTAGTCATCCCATACCAGCTCGAAGCGCTGCGAATCGGAGGTTATCTCTATCGCGCGCACGCCATCGATCCAATGTCCCTGGCCGAGATCCACCCGGCGGGGCTCTCCTGTCACCCGTCCCTCCTCGATGACCAGCCGCAGACAGTTGGCCTCCGGTTCGCCAATATCCGTCAGGAACAGATAATCGCAGCCGTCAAGCGCCAGTAGCAGCGCAGTTTCGTCCATGGGCGCGAGTTCCGGTGATCGGGAAGACAAGAATACCGGCATGTAGTTGGTTGGCGATGCCACGGCCCCTGTGACCTTTGGCCGGTCCCCCACGCCGCCGCGGCCGCTACGCTGGACGATTCGCCGTCGGAGAGAGACTCCATGAACGTCCGCAACCTGGTCCCGCTGGGCCTGACCATCGCCATCGCTGCGTCGCTGGCTGCCTGTGGCAAGAACGAAACCGCGCCGGCCGCCACTGCCGATGCCAAGCCGGCCTTCGATCAGTCGCAGATCAAGACCCCGCTGATCTCGCTGAACAGCGCCGACCTGGATCCGTCCATCGCCGCCTGTACCGACCTCAACGGCTTCGTCAACAGCAAGTGGCTGAAGGCCAACCCGGTACCGGGCGACCAGACCACCTGGGGCAGCTTCGAGATTCTGCGCGAGCGCTCGCTGGAAGTGCAGCACGCGCTGGTCGAGCAGGCCGCCGCCAGCCAGGCCAAGGCCGGCTCGGTGGAAGCCAAGATCGGTGACATCTGGAAGACCGGCAACGACGAAGCCAAGATCGAGGCCGCCGGCCTGACCCCGCTGCAGCCGCAGCTGGACAAGATCGCCGCGCTGAACGACACCGCCGCCATCACCCAGTACCTGCGCGACAGCCAGGCCGAAGGCAAGGGCGTGCTGTTCTCGCTGTTCGGCAATGCCGACTACAAGGATTCGGCCAACGTCATCGCCTACGTCGGCCAGGGCGGCCTGGGTCTGCCGGAGAAGGGCTATTACTTCGACGAATCGCAGGCCAAGATCCGCGACGCCTACGTGGCCTACATCGCCCAGGTGCTGACCCTGTCGGGCATGGACGCGGCGCAGGCCGCCGAACAGGCCAAGGCCGTGATGGCCTTCGAAACCCGCCTGGCCAAGGCGTCGATGTCGCGCATCGAGATGCGTGACCCGGCCAAGCGCTACAACCCGCTGAGCGCGGCCGACGCCGACAAGCTGACCCCGAACTTCAGCTGGACCGCGCTGTTCGACACCCTGAAGGTGCCGGCTGCGCAGAAGTTCTCGCTGGCCCAGCCGGGCTTCTTCGGTGAAATGGACAAGATGCTGGCCGACGTGCCGGCCAGCACCTGGCAGGCCTACCTGCGCTTCCACACCGTGGATGACGCATCGCCGTATCTGAGCAGCCAGTTCGAGAAGGCCAACTTCGACTTCTACAGCACCACCCTGCGTGGCCAGAAGGAAATGCAGCCGCGCTGGAAGCGCGTGCTGGAATCGGTGAACGGCGGCATGGGCGAAGCCCTGGGCCAGCTGTACGTCGATGCCGTGTTCCCGGCCGAATCCAAGGTCGCCATGCAGCACCTGGTGGAAAACCTGTCGCAGGCGCTGAAGGCGCGCCTGGAGCAGCTGCCGTGGATGGGCGAGGAAACCAAGAAGAAGGCACTGGAAAAGTGGGCCAGCTTCACCCCGAAGATCGGTTACCCGGACAAGTGGCGTGACTGGACGGGCCTGCAGACCAACGGTGACAGCTACCTGGGCAACATGCAGGCGGCGCGCGCGTTCAACTACCGCTACATGCTGGACAAGATCGGCAAGCCGGTGGACAAGACCGAGTGGGGCATGACCCCGCAGACCGTCAACGCCTACTACAACGCGACCAAGAACGAGATCGTGTTCCCGGCCGCCATCCTGCAGGCGCCGTTCTTCGACGCCAAGGCCGATCCGGCACTGAACTACGGTGGCATCGGCGCGGTCATCGGCCACGAGATGATGCACGGCTACGATGATTCGGGCAGCCAGTTCGCCGCCAACGGCAACTTCGACAACTGGTGGACCGACGCCGACCGCAAGGCCTTCACCGAACGTACCGACCAGCTGGTCGCACAGTTCGACGGCTACGAGTCGGTGCCGGGCGTGTTCGTGAAGGGCAAGCTGACCCTGGGCGAGAACATCGGTGACCTGGGCGGCCTGACCGTGGCCTACGACGCGCTGCAGATGGCGCTGAAGGAAGACCCGAAGGCCAATGTCGAAGTCGACGGTCACAGCCAGGACCAGCGCTTCTTCATGAACTGGGCCACCGTGTGGCGCCGCAACTTCACCGATGGCGAGCTGCGCGTGCGCCTGAACACCGATCCGCACGCACCGGCCAACTTCCGCGCCAACGGTGCACCGTCGAACATGCCGTCCTATGCCGCTGCATTCCAGTGCAAGGCCGGTGATGCGATGGTGCGCGCCGACGGCAAGCGCGTGGTGATCTGGTAATCGCCACGGCGGTTGAATGAGTGCAGAAGGCCCCGCGAAAGCGGGGCCTTTTTTTGCAGGGCCGGCCGGGAATGGGACCCCGGAAATGGACCGCAGGCAATGGAGACAGGGTAGAGTCGACTGCTAGTCGACTATCGCGCGCAGCGCGGGATTTTCGCGGTCTGCGGGAAGAGCGGTCGACTAACAGTCGACCCCACCCAGGCTGGCCGGGCGGTAGAGTCGACTGCTGGTCGACTATCGCGCGCAGCGCGGGATTTTCGCGGTCTGCGGGAAGAACCGTCGACCAACAGTCGACGCTACCCGGCCAGCATGTCGCGGAAACGCCTCAGCACGTACGGGTCAATCAACCCGCCGGCCTGCTCATCGAGGATGCGCAGTACCGCGTCATGCTCCATCGCCTGGCGGTAAGGGCGGGCGCTGGTCATCGCATCATAGGCGTCGACCACGGTGAGGATGCGTGCGCCCAGCGGGATCGACTCGCCGTGCAGGCCATCGGGGTAGCCGCTGCCGTCGTGGGCTTCGTGGTGGGCGCGGATCAGCCGCGCCACCGGCACCGCATCGCTGCGGCCCGTGGCCAGGAAGATGTGTTCGCCGCGTACCGGGTGCTCGCGCATGATCGCGCGATCCTCGTCGGTGTGCCGGCGCGGGCTCAGCAGCACGTCATCGGGAATGCCGATCTTGCCGATGTCGTGGAAGCGCGCGGCCAGACCGACGTGCGCGCGGCTGTCGCTGTCCATGTCGCAGTGCACGGCCAGGCGTTGGGCGAGCAGGCCGACGCGGTCGCAGTGGTGGCGGGTGTAGGCATCGCGCATCTGCAGTGACATCGACAGTGCATCGACCAGGCAGGCATCGGTGTGCAGCAGATCGGGAGGGTTGGAATCAAGCATGGGGGTGGCGCCGCCTTGGCACGCAGAAACAACAAGGCCCGCGTCTGCGGGCCCGGGTGGGGTGGGGTGTTGCATAGGGTAACGCGCGTGGCACGTCGTGCAGGGCCACGCGCGTACCGTGGGCTACGGCATGCGGTGCTGTGTTCAGCCGCTGGTCTGCAGGGTCACGCGGTTGGCCTTGGCGAACGCGTCCTGCGCATCGCTCAGCACCTGCATGTCCTTGTCCATCTTCGTCGTGGCCTGGTCCAGCTGTTCCAGCAGCGGTGCAACCTGTTCTTCGCTGTAACCGTCGGGCAGAGCGGCGATCTGCTCCATCACCGCGAACATGGCAGCGGTACTCTGCACCGAGTCACGCAGGTTCTGGTGCAGCGGCTCAGCATCCTTGCCGTGGGGCAGCTGTTCGATGTGGGTCAGGCGGTTGGTGGCTTCCTGGTGCGCGTTCTTCAGGCCGAAGCGGTACTGCTCCAGGCTCTTGCCGTCCTGCAGGGCGGCATGGAACGCTTCGCCACGCGCGCCACTGGTCCACTGCTCGACGGTATGCACCATGCTGTTCCAGCTGGCGACGTTTTCCAGCAGATAGTCGCGATTGCTCATGCCGCTGTTGCAGGCGGCCAGCAGGCCCAGGCTGGTGGCCAGCAGTAGGGGGGCAAATCGATTCACGCAAACACTCCTTGTCTCGGGCGCAGGTTCGGTAGGTGCCAGCCCATCGCCCGCAACGGGCTGGCACCGGTGGTGCGCGGTGGCGTCAGCGCACCGCCAGGGTCAGCAGCAGCGCACGGGCCGCGTTGAAGCGGTCCTCCGGCAACGGCAGCGGGTGCTTGATGCGCAGCTTGTCCGGCCCTTCCATGGCATACAGGTTCGGCTGCTTCTGGATCAGCTGGATCACCGCCATCGGGTCGATGTTCGGCTTGGATTCGAACACGATGCGGCCGCCGTTCTCGCCCAGGTCCAGCTTGCGGATGCCCAGGGTGTTGGCCTGCAGCTTCAGTTCGGCAATGGCGAACAGGTGCTTGGCCGCATCCGGCAACAGGCCGAAGCGGTCGATCATCTCCACCTGCAGCTCGCGCAGCGCATCGCTGTCACGCGCGCTGGAAATGCGCTTGTACAGAGTCAGGCGGGTGTGCACGTCCGGCAGGTAGTCTTCCGGGATCAGTGCCGGAACATGCAGCTCGACTTCGGCGCCGCGTACTTCATCGCCGGCATCCAGGTCGGGCAGCTTGCCCTGCTTGATGCTGCGCACCGCGCGTTCCAGCAGCTCGGTGTAGAGGCTGAAGCCCACTTCGGCCATCTGCCCGCTCTGGTCCTCGCCCAGCAGTTCGCCGGCGCCACGGATTTCCAGATCGTGCGTGGCCAGGGTGAAGCCGGCGCCGAGTTCGTCCATCGAGGCGATCGCTTCCAGGCGCTTTTCCGCATCCGGGGTGATCGAGCGACGGTCCGGCGCCACCAGGTAGGCATACGCACGGTGGTGCGAACGACCGACGCGGCCGCGCAGCTGGTGCAGCTGGGCCAGGCCGAAGCGGTCGGCGCGGTTGATGATGATGGTGTTGGCGTTGGGGATGTCGATGCCCGATTCGATGATCGTGGTCGACAGCAGCACGTTGAAGCGCTGCTTCTGGAAATCCAGCATCACCTTTTCCAGCTCGCGCTCGGGCATCTGCCCGTGGGCGATGCCGATACGCGCCTCGGGCACCAGCTCGGACAGCTCGCGCTGCATGCGGCCGATGCTTTCCACGTCGTTGTGCAGGAAGTACAGCTGGCCACCACGCGCCAGCTCGCGCTGGAAGGCTTCGCGCAGCAGCGCGTCGTCCCACTGGGTGATGAAGGTCTGCACCGCCAGCCGGTTCGGCGGCGGGGTGGCGATGATCGACAGGTCGCGCAGGCCGGCCATGGCCATGTTCAAGGTACGCGGGATCGGCGTGGCGGTCAGGGTCAGCAGGTGCACGTTGGCGCGCAGCGCCTTCAGTGCCTCCTTCTGGCGCACGCCGAAACGCTGCTCCTCGTCGACGATGACCATGCCCAGGTCCTTGAACTTCACGTCCGGCTGCAGCAGGCGATGGGTACCGACGATGACGTCGATGGTGCCGGCGGCGACCTTCTCCAGTTCGGCCTTGATTTCCTTGGTGCTCTTGAAGCGCGACAGCACTTCCACCTTCAGCGGGTAATCGGCGAAGCGGTCGCGGAAATTGCGGTAATGCTGTTCGGCCAGCAGCGTGGTCGGCACCAGCACCGCCACCTGCTTGCCGGCGCTGGCCGCGGCAAACGCCGCGCGCACAGCCACTTCGGTCTTGCCGAAGCCGACGTCGCCGCAGACCACGCGGTCCATCGGCTGGCTGCTGGCCAGGTCGCGCAGGGTCGCGTCGATGGCGGCCAGCTGATCGGGGGTTTCCTCGAACGGGAAGCCGGCCGCGAACGGTTCGTACATCGCGCGGTCCACCTGCAGCGCCAGGCCGGCACGCGCCTGGCGGCGGGCCTGGATCTCCAGCAGTTCGGCGGCCACGTCGCGCACCTTCTCGGCCGCCTTGCGCTTGGCCTTGGTCCACTGCTCGCCACCCAGCGAATGCAGCGGCGCGGTTTCCGCCGATGCGCCGGAATAGCGGCTGATCAGGTGCAGCTGGGCCACCGGCACGTACAGGCGGTCGCCCTTGGCGTATTCGATTTCCAGGAACTCGCCAGGCATGCCGCCGACGTCCATCGCGATCAGGCCACGGTAGCGGCCGACGCCATGGTCTTCGTGCACGATCGGCGCGCCCTCGGTCAGCTCGCCGAGGTCGCGGATGATGGCTTCCGGCTCGCGGCCGGCACGGCGCGTGCGGCGGGTGCTGCCGGCGCGCTCGGGGAACAGCTGGCGCTCGGTGAGCACCGCGATGCGCGGCTCATCCAGCGCGAAGCCGTCTTCCAGCGGCGCCACGGTGATGGCAAACCGCGCATCGTCGGCGAGGAAGCTGGGCAGGTCGGCCACCAGCGGTGGCTTCAGCTCGGCGGCCTGCAGCACTTCCAGCAGGGCTTCGCGGCGGCCCGGTGAATCGGCGGCGATCAGCACCCGGCCCGGGTAGTGGCCGAGGAAGGATTTCAGTGCATCGCCGGCGGGTGCGTCGCGCGCAGCCACCGGCAGTGGCGGCAGCGGCTGGTCACCCAGCGCATGCGCATCGGCAATGCGTGCGTGTTCGGGCGCCCAGACTTCGATGCGCGCGGCATCGTTCAAGCGTTCGCGCAGCAGTTCCGGCGACAGGTACAGCGACGACGGCGGCAACAGCGGCCGTTCCACATCGTGGCGGCGCTGTTCGTAACGGTCAGCGGTCTGCGCCCAGAAGGCGACGGCCGCTTCATCCGCACCGGTGCACACCACCGGCAGGCTGCCGGCGGGCAAGTAGTCGAACAGGGTGGCGGTGCGGTCGAAGAACAGCGGCAGGTAGTACTCGATGCCGGCCGGGGCCAGCCCGGATTTCAGATCCTGGTACAGCGAGCTGCGCCGGGTATCGACATCGAAGCGCTCGCGCAGCGTGCCCAGCACGCGGGCGATGCTGGCATCGTCCATCGGCACTTCGCGGCCGGGCAGCATGTGCACCGACTCGACCTTGTCCAGCGAGCGCTGGCTTTCCGGATCGAAGGCGCGGATCGAATCGATGTCCTCGTCCAGCAGCTCCACCCGCAGCGGCTCGTCGGCGCCCATCGGGAACACGTCGAGCAGGCCACCGCGCACGGCGAAATCGCCCGGGTCCATCACCTGCGGCACGTTGCGGTAGCCGGCGCTTTCCAGGCGGCGCTTCTCGGCTTCCAGGTCCAGGCGCTGGCCGACCTTCAGGTCGAAGCTGCCACCGATGACGTAGCTGCGCGGGGCCAGCTGCTGCAGCACCGTCTGCACCGGCACCACCACCAGGCCACGCTTGAGCGCGGGCAGGCGGTGCAGGGCGGCCAGGCGCTGCGAAATGATGTCCGGGTGCGGGCTGAAGCGGTCGTAGGGCAGCGTTTCCCAATCGGGGAACGCCACCACCGGCAGGTCCGGATCGGTGCCGATCAGGGTCTGCAGGTCGGCTTCGAGCTGGTTGGCGCCGTGGTTGTCACGGGCGATCACCAGCAGCGGCGCGTCGTGCGCGCGCGCGGCCTGGACCAGGTACCAGGCCAGGGCGGTCGGCGAGGCGGGGGCGCGCCACCAGGCGCGGAGCTGGCCGGCGCGAGGCAACGGCGGGGCGGGGTATGAGGTACGCGACATGGACCGCCGATCTTAGCAGAAGGGTTTGTCGCGACCGTGTGCGCAACGCGGTTGGTAGCGCCGGGCCATGCCCGGCGGATGCCGCACCACCGCTGCGCTCGCCGGGCATGGCCCGGCGCTACCTCAGTTGTCCAGTTCCAGCACCATGCGCACCAGGCCATCGGCGCCATTGGGGTGCGGTACCGGCTTGAAGCCCAGCGAGGCGGCCAGCTGCTTCATCGGCTCGTTCTCGGCGGCCACGTCGCCATACAGACGGTCCAGGTACTTGCCGCGGCCCCACTTCACCAGCTTGCGCATGAGCTGGCGGCCAAGGCCCTGGCCGATCAGGAAGCGGCTGATCAGGATCGCGTACTCGGCTTCACGGGTACCAGGGATGATCGAGGCACGCGCGACCGCGCCAACCACCGCTTCACCGGCAGGCAGCGATTCGGCGGCTACCAGGGTGATTTCGGTCTTGGGGTTGGGGTGGGTCAGGCGCTGGGTGGTGTCCGCCGAAAGCTCGGTCACCGACTGCAGGAAACGGTCACGGATTTCTTCCGGCCCGAAGAGGCTGAAGGCGGCCTGCAGCGGCGCGCCGTCTTCCGGGCGGATGGGGCGGATCAGCAGCTCGTGGCCGCTGGGAGCCTTGAAGATCTCATGCCAGGGCGGCATGCGGTTGCGAGTGGCCATACCGGGTGATTCCTTGGTGGTCCATAGATTGTGGCATCACCGGGGCTGCATTCCGTGAACGAAAGGCTCACGGGCGTACAGCCTCGTGAAGACGGCAGATCGTCGCCTGATCGTGGCCTATTCGGGGGCCTTGAGCCAATCCAGGCGGGTGGTGGCACCCGGCTCGCCCAGGTGCTG
Source organism: Stenotrophomonas sp. S41 (assembly GCF_016624625.1). Taxonomy (NCBI): domain Bacteria; kingdom Pseudomonadati; phylum Pseudomonadota; class Gammaproteobacteria; order Lysobacterales; family Lysobacteraceae; genus Stenotrophomonas; species Stenotrophomonas sp. S41. The sequence continues at coordinate 60,058 of NZ_JACVTV010000011.1, forward strand.
GCGCAGCGCCGGCAGGGCCGGGCCGACCACCCGGTCGAACTGCCAGGGGGCATTGAGCAGCAGCATGCCGCTGCCGTTGAGGCGCAGCGGGGAATCGTCCGGACGCACCAGGAACTCGATGGTCATGGCCGATTTCACCGGCAGGGCGGCGGCCTTGCGCAGGAAATGCAGGATGGTGCGGCGCTGCTTGATCGGGAACCAGACCGCGCAGGTGGCCTGCGGCCAGCGCGCCAGGGTCTCGGCCAGGGCGGCCAGGATGGCCTGGTATTCGGCATCCTGTGCCTCGTACGGCGGGTCGATCAGCACCAGGCCACGGCCGATCTTGCTGCCGTTGACCTTCGGCGGCAGCTGCGAACGCAGCAGCGCGTAGCCATCGCCCTGGTGCACGCCGACGCGGTTGTCGTGGGCAAACAGCGCCTTCAGCTGGGCCGCTTCGTCGTCCTGCAGCTCGCAGACCGCCATCCGGTCCTGCGCGCGCATGGCCTGGGCACTCAGCAGCGGCGAGCCCGGGTAGGTGATCATCGCGCCCACCGGGTTGTCGGCCTGCACGGCCTTCAGGTAGCGCTCGATGATCTCCGGCAGCTTGGGCTGGGCCATCAGGCGCATGATGCCGTCTTCGGCCTCCAGGGTCTTGCGGCCCTCTTCGCTGGCCAGCAGGTAACGGCCGGCACCGCCATGGGTGTCGAGCACGAAGAACGGGCTGTCCTTGCGCTTGAAGCTGTCGATCAGGGCCAGCTGCACGATGTGCTTGAGGACATCGGCATGGTTGCCGGCATGGAAGGCGTGGCGATAGTTCATGGGCGGCAGTGTACGGGGCGGCGGCCGCAGCGGCTATGCTGCGCGCCATGACAGCCCCCGTTGCCCAGGTCCTGGTAGTCGAGGACGAAGCCGCCATCGCCGAAACCGTGCTGTATGCCCTGCGCAGCGAAGGCTACGCGGCCAGCCACTGCCTGCTCGGCGGGCAGGCCCTGCAGCGCCTGCAGGAGGGCGATGTGGACGTGGTGGTGCTGGACGTCGGCCTGCCCGACCTCAGCGGCTTCGAGGTCTGCCGCCGGCTGCGCGCCCTACCGGGGCCGCAGGCGCAGGTGCCGGTGATCTTCCTGACCGCCCGCAACGATGAGCTGGACCGCGTGCTGGGCTTGGAACTGGGCGCCGACGATTACATGGCCAAGCCCTTCTCGCCGCGCGAGCTGGTGGCCCGGGTACGCGCCCGGCTGCGTCGGGTGGCGCCGGCCGCCCCGGCCGTGGCGGCGGTCGAGCCCGGCTGGCGCGAGCACGGTGCCTTCGCCATCGACCGCGAGGGCCGTCGCATCCGCTACCAGGGCCACACCCTGGACCTGACCCGTTACGAATACGCCCTGCTGGAGGCGCTGCTGCAGCGCCCTGGCGCCATCCTCAGCCGCGCCCAGCTGATGGACCGCGGCTGGGACAGCAGCGCCGACAGTGCCGACCGCACCGTCGATACCCACGTCAAGACGCTGCGCGCCAAGCTGCGTGCGGCCGGTGCCAGCGACGACCCGATCCGCACCCATCGTGGCCTGGGCTACGCGCTGGAGACCTGAGCGATGCGCCTGGTACTGAAGCTGTTCCTGGGCTTCTTCCTGATCACCGGCATCGCCGCGTTCTTCGTCATGCGCGTGTTCGTCAACGAGGTGAAGCCGGGCGTGCGCCAGGCCATGGAGTCGACTCTGGTCGATGCGGCCAACGTGCTGGCCGAAATGGCCGCCGCCGACGTCAAGGCCGGCACGATCGGCAGCGGCAGCTTCACCCGCAACCTGGCCAAGGCCCGCCAGCGCGACCTGAAGGCGATGGTCTGGCGCTTCCCCAAGCGTTCGCTCGATTACCGGGTGACCATCACCGATGCGCGCGGCATCGTCATCTACGATTCGCTGGGCCGCGACGTCGGCCGCGACAATTCGCGCTGGAACGATGTCTACCGCACGCTGCGTGGCGAGTACGGCGCGCGCTCCAGCCCGGAAGTGCCCGGTGGCGAGGGCGACACGGTGATGCACGTGGCCGCGCCGGTCTACGACCCCGCCGATGGCCACACCCTCATCGGCGTGCTCAGCCTGGCCCAGCCCAACCGCAGCATCGATCCGTTCATCGCTGCCAGCCAGCGCGCCATCATGGAGCGTGGCGCGTGGCTGATCGGCCTGTCCGCGCTGGTCGGGGTGCTGGTGACGATGTGGCTGACCACCGGCCTCGGCCAGCTCAGCCGCTATGCGCGCGCCGTCACTGCCGGCGAGCCGGTGCCACCGCCGCGGCGTCGCCGCGATGAGATCGGCGATCTCGGCCAGGCCCTGGAAACCATGCGCCGCAAGCTGGAAGGCAAGGCCTACGTCGAGCAGTACGTGCAGTCGCTGACCCATGAGATGAAGAGCCCGCTGGCCGCCATCCGCGGCGCCGCCGAGCTGCTGCAGGAACCGATGCCCGATGCCGACCGCGCGCATTTCGCGCGCAGCATCGTCGACCAGCAGGAGCGGCTGACCGAGACCATCGACAAGCTGCTGGCGCTGGCCGAAGTGGAACAGCACGGCTGGCTGCAGACCCGCGACCCGATCGCGCCGGCCACCCTGCTGGACGATGCCGCTGCCGCCGCACAGGTGCGTGCACAGGCGGCCGGCGTGGTGGTGCGGATCGGTGCGGTGCCGGACCTGCGCGTGCACGGCGATGCCTATCTGCTGCGGCAGGCGCTGCAGAACCTGATCGACAACGCGGTGGCGTTCTCGGCGCCCGGCGGCGAGGTCGAGCTGGAGGCGGTGGCCGATGGCCCGGGCGTGCGCCTGCAGGTGGCCGACCGTGGCGCCGGTGTGCCCGAATACGCGCGTGACCGGGTGTTCGAGCGCTTCTATTCGCTGGCCCGTCCCGGCAGTGGCCGGCGCAGTTCCGGCCTGGGCCTGCCGTTCGTGCAGGAAGTGGCGCGCCTGCACGATGGCCGCGCCAGCCTCGAGCCGCGGCCCGGCGGCGGCACGGTCGCAAGCCTGTGGCTGCCGCTGGGTGGACCGGCGCAGCGCGCCCGCCGCTGACTTCACATTCGCTTCAAATTCGCCACAAACCCTGCTCACCGCCGCCGTCCATCCTGCAGTCCTCTGCAACGAGGACGGACGATGAAATCCCTGAAGATGCTGTTGCGGTTCGCCATCGTCGGCGGACTGATCCTGCTGCTGCTGATCCCGCTGACGATGATCCGCGGCGTCATCAACGAACGCAGTGCGTACCGCGACGAGGCCTTCTCGCGGGTGGCCGACAGCCGCGCCGGTGCGCAGCGCCTGGTCGGTCCGGTGCGGGTGGTGCCGTGGGTGGAACGCCAGCAGGTCGAGGTGGTCGACGCCAAGGGAAACAAGAAGACCGAGGAGCAGGTGACCGAAGGCCATTGGCTGCAGATGCCGGCCTCGCTGGACGTGGGCGGCGAGATGCTGCCGAGCCAGCGCGAGGTCGGCCTGTTCAAGGTGCCGGTCTACAGCTGGAACGGCCAGTTGAAGGCGACCTTCGCGGCCGACGATTACCCGGTGAAGCCCGGCCGCAGCTATGGCCAGCCGTACGTGGTGCTGGGCGTGTCCGATGCGCGTGGCCTGGTCGGCACTCCGGACCTGCGCGTGGATGGCAGACAGGTGCGGCTGCTGCCGGGTGTCGGCGCGGCCAGCGAGGTTGGCCGTGGCCTGCACGCGCCGGTGGCCGGTTTCGCCGAAAGCCACGGCGGCACCCTGGCCGGCAGCAGCATCGAACTGGACCTGCGTCTGGACGGCAGCCGCGCGCTGTCGGTGGTGCCGGTGGGCGATGACACCCGGATCGCACTGCACTCGCGCTGGCCGCACCCGTCCTTCAGCGGTGCGTTCCTGCCCAACGAACGCCGCGTCGATGCGCAGGGGTTCAATGCGCAGTGGGCGGTGTCCTCGCTGGCCTCGGATGCCCAGACGCAGCTGCGCCGTGACGGTGCGATGGACTCGCAGGCGGTGACTGTGTCGCTGGTCGATCCGGTCGACACCTATACCCAGGCCGACCGCGCCTCCAAGTACGGCATCCTGTTCGTGGTGCTGACCTTCGTCGGCTTCATCCTGTTCGAACTGATCAAGTCGCTGCGCATCCACCCGCTGCAGTACCTGATGGTCGGCCTGGCGCTGGCGATCTTCTTCCTGCTGCTGATCAGCCTGTCCGAGCACATCACGTTCTGGAAGGCCTACCTGGTCTCGGCCGTGGCCTGCATCGGCCTGCAGGCGGTGTACCTGGCCCATGTGCTGGGGCATTGGAAGCGCGGCCTCGGCTTCGCTGCGCTGCTGACCCTGCTGTACGGCGCGCTGTATGGCCTGCTGGTCTCGGAAAACAACGCGCTGCTGATGGGATCGCTGCTGCTGTTCGTGATCCTGGCGCTGGCGATGTGGGTGACCCGCCGGGTCGACTGGTACGCGCTGGGCGCGGAACTGAAGTAAGGAGCACGCCATGGGCTGGCGCCAGGGATTGTGGCAACGGGCACGGCAGGGCGTTCCGGCCCTGCTGGAAGTGGATGCACTGCTGCAGGCACATGGCGTGCTGGCGGCCCTGCCGGGGGCACGGATCGCCCCCGGCCTGGTCCGCTTCCAGCTGGCCGCGGTGACCTGCGAAGGATTGCAGCGCAAGGGGCTGGACTGGCTGGTCGGCGCGCGGCAGGGACGCGGCGCGCTGGCCGGGCGGGTGCCGCGCTACCGGCCATGGAAGGCCGGCGCGGCGGCGCTGTCGGAGATCGGCATCGACGGCCTGCCGCCGGATTGGCCGGCACATGCGGCGGTGTACGGCTGCAGCAGCGTGGACCAGCGCCATTGGCTGTTGCTGCTGCCGGAGCGCGCGCAGCTGTGGCTGGGGTGGCGTGGGTGAGCGCAGTGCCGCCCATGACCGATGGGACGGGGGCCGCCCACCGCCGCTGGCTAGACTCGATGGGTTGACGATCGAGCCGAAGGGCAGGGGTGTGGTGTGTTGAAGTGGAACGGGCTGAAGTGGGGCGTGCTGGCCACGGCGCTGGCGATGGGTGGCAACGCAATGGCGCAGCAGCGTGAACCGGTGGACCTGGACATGGTCAGCCGCATCCGCCAGGAGGCCTTCCACCGTTCGCAGGTGATGGACACCTTCAGCTACCTCACCGAACGCATCGGCCCGCGCCTGACCAATTCGCCGGCGATGGGCCGCGCCAATGCGTGGACCCGCAGCAAGTTCAGCGAATGGAAGCTGGACAACGTGCACGACGAAGCCTTCGATGATTTCGGCCGCGGCTGGGAATTCACCTCGGCCAGCGTGGAAATGCTGGGCGACCGCGTGCAGCCGCTGCACGCCCTGCCCAAGGCGTGGACGCCCGGCACCCGCGGCCCGGTCGAGGGCGAGCTGGTGCACGTGGAGATCAAGAAGCCCGAGGACATCGAGCAGTACCGCGGCAAGCTGCGCGGCAAGATCCTGCTGCTGGGCGAGGCGCGCGAGTACAAGCGCGGTACCGAGCCGGACTCGCACCGGCACGACGCCACCTCGCTGGAAGGCCTGCAGGAATTCACCCTGCCCAAGGACGTGGCCGCCGAACGGGCCAAGCGGGTGAAGGAATACAAGGAACGCCAGGAGCTGGCCGCCAAGGTCAACGCCTTCTTCGTCGAAGAGGGCGCGCTGGCATCGATCAGCATCAGCAGTTGGGACAACGGCATCATCCGCGTCGCCGGCGGCGGTTCGCGCAAGGCCGGCGAATCGGTGGGCATCCCGGAACTGGCGATGATCGCCGAGCACTTCAACCCGCTGGTGCGCGCGCTGGACGCCAAGCAGCCGGTACGCCTGCGCGTGGACGTGGCCGCGCGCTTCACCGACGAGGCCGACCAGCCCGGTTACAACACGCTGGCCGAGATCCGCGGCAGCAGGAAGCCCGACGAAGTGGTGATGATCGGCGCCCACCTGGATTCCTGGCACAGCGGCACCGGTGCGGCCGACAACGCCGCGGGCGTGGCGGTGATGATGGAGGCGATGCGCATCCTCAAGGCCACCGGCGCCAAGCCGAAGCGGACCATCCGCGTGGCGTTGTGGAGTGGCGAGGAGCAGGGCCTGATCGGCTCGCAGGCCTATGTGGCCAAGCACTTCGGCCGTTTCCCGGAACCCACCGACGCGGCCCAGAAGGCGCTGCCGGCCTCGCTGCGCGACCCGACCGGTGCCCTGCAGAAGACCCGCGATTACGGCAAGTTCCAGGTCTACTTCAACATGGACAACGGCTCCGGCCGCTTCCGGGGCATCTACGCCCAGGAAAACCTGGCGGCGATGCCGATCTTCGAAGCCTGGCTGGCCCCGTTCCAGGACGTGGGCGCCACTACCGTGGCCACCCGCAATACCGGCAGCACCGACCACATCAGCTTCGACCGGATCGGTCTGCCGGGCTTCCAGTTCATCCAGGACCGCCTGGACTACTTCACCAACGTCCACCACAGCCACCTGGACACCTGGGACCACGCCGAGCCGGACGACCTGAAGCAGGCCGCCGCCATCGTCGCCTCGTTTGCTTACAACGCGGCGATGCGCGAGCAGTCGTTCCCGCGCAAGGCTGAACCGCAGCCCTGAAAAACCGGGCGGGGGGGGCGGCCATGCGTCCGCCCCTCCTTGCCTTTCCGGGGCTGGTGGTAAAATCGGCGGATTCCCGTTCCCCGAGCCCTCCATGATCTGCCGCACCCGCTTCGCCCCCAGCCCCACCGGTTACCTGCACATCGGCGGTGCCCGCACCGCGCTGTACTGCTGGCTGGAGGCCCGCCACCGCGGCGGCGAATTCGTGCTGCGCATCGAGGACACCGACCGTGAACGCAGCACCCAGGGCGCGATCGACGCGATCCTGGAGGCGATGGACTGGCTGGGCCTGGACTACGACGTCGGCCCGATCTACCAGACCGACCGCGTCGCCCGTTACCTGGAAGTGGCCGAGCAGCTGGTGGCCGACGGCAAGGCGTACTACGCCTACGAGACCCGCGAAGAGCTGGACGCGATGCGCGAGGCCGCCATGGCCAAGCAGGAAAAGCCGCGCTACAACGGCGCCGCGCGTGAACTGGGCCTGCCGCGCAAGGACGACCCGAACCGCGTCATCCGCTTCAAGAACCCGCTCGACGGCACCGTGGTGTTCGACGACCTGATCAAGGGCCGCATCGAGATCGCCAACAGCGAGCTGGATGACATGGTCATCTTCCGCCCCGACGGCTACCCCACCTACAACTTCGCGGTGGTGGTGGACGACTGGGACATGGGCATCAGCGAGGTCATCCGCGGCGACGACCACATCAACAACACCCCGCGCCAGATCAACCTGTACGAAGGCATCGGCGCCCCGGTGCCGAAGTTCGGCCACATGCCGATGATCCTCGACGAGCAGGGTGCCAAGCTGTCCAAGCGCACCGGCGCGGCCGACGTGATGCAGTACAAGGACGCAGGCTACCTGCCCGATGCGCTGCTGAGCTACCTGGCCCGCCTGGGCTGGTCGCACGGTGACCAGGAGCTGTTCAGCCGCCAGGAACTGATCGAGCTGTTCGACGTGACCAACTGCAACTCCAAGGCCTCGCGCCTGGACATGGCCAAGCTGGGCTGGGTCAACCAGCACTTCCTGAAGACCGAGGAGCCGGCCAGCATCGTGCCGCACCTGGTCTACCAGCTGGAAAAGCTGGGCCTGGACGTGGCCGCCGGCCCGGCGCCGGTGGACGTGGTGATCGCCCTGCGCGAGCGCGTGCAGACCCTGAAGGAAATGGCCGAGAAGGCCGTGGTCTGGTACCAGCCGCTGACCGAGTACGACGACGCGGCCGTGGCCAAGCACTTCAAGGCCGGCGCCGAGCTGCCGCTGGGCAAGGCCCGCGAACTGCTGGCGGCCCTGCCGGAATGGACCGCCGAAGCCGTCGGCGTAGCCCTGCACGACGCTGCCGCCGCCCTGGAAATGGGCATGGGCAAGGTCGCCCAGCCGCTGCGCGTGGCCATCACCGGCACCCAGGTCAGTCCTGACATTTCCCATACCGTGTACCTGGCCGGCCGCGAGCAGGCCTTGAAACGCATCGATGTGGCCATCACCAAGGTAGCAACGGCCTGAGCCCTGCCGCCAGACCTGAACCGGAGAACGCGCATGCCCGCCAAACCAGCTTCTGCCTGTACCGCCCCGCACCACCACGTCCACGACGCATCGGATTTCGTGGCGGTGGTCGAGCGTGTCTCGCGTGAGCGCGGGCTGCGCCTGACCCCGATCCGCGCCAACGTGCTCAAGCTGATCGCCGAGGCCGGCAAGCCGGTCAAGGCCTACGAGCTGCTGGAGTGGGTGCGCAACGGCAAGGGTGTGGGCGCTGATGCCCCGCCCACCGTCTACCGCGCGCTCGACTTCTTGATGGCGAACGGCTTCGTGCACAAGCTGGAATCGGTGAATGCCTTCGTGGCCTGCCACCACCCCAGCAGCGCGGCGCATTCGGTGCCGTTCCTGATCTGCAACAGCTGCCACAGCGCGGTGGAGCTGGAAGACCGCGAGATCGTCACCCAGCTGGAAAAGCGCGCCAAGGAACTGGGTTTCCAGCCGCAGGCGCAGACCCTGGAAGTGCACGGCCTCTGCGCGCGCTGCGCCGGCTGACGCTACGGGATTCTGCTGGGGTCAGAGCCCTTTTGCCAAGGCAAAAGGGATCTGACCCCCTCTCACAGACGCTGCCGCAGCCGCTTCAACGCCACCTTGCGCGCAGCAACCAACTCTTCCTCCTCCAGCGCCAGCGACTGCAGCCACGCCATCGCTTCCGCCACCGATGCACCACGTGCGGCATACAGCGCCAGGCTGCGGCCCTGCGTCGTCGGCGCCTGTTCCCACGCGCGTTGAACCAGGCGCAGCAGCGACTGCTGCGTCGCCACCGGCACCACGACGCCCTTGTCGAACGACAGCAGCGAATTCAACGCAGCCAGCGCCCGCCACGGCGCCGACATCGGATCGCTCTGGCTGAAATCCGCCTGCGCGCAGAACCCCAGCAGCGCCATCACCGACGCCTCGCTGCGCACGTCCTCCAGCACACCGATCGCATAGGTTGCCCGCCGCGGATCATCCAGCAGCGGCTGCAGCCCCGCCACGCCACCGTGGCCGAATGCCGCACACGCCTGCGCCCACGGCGCCATCGGCGCAAGGTGGGTGCCATCGGCGTTGTACTGGAACTCCTCGCGCCAGCCGTACAGCGCACACAGGCGCTCGATCTCGGCCGCGCCATCGGCACCGTGTTCCAGCACCAAGCGGATCAGATCCTCCACTTCCACAGCACCGCCATGTTCCAGCGGCGCAGGCCCCTTGGCCGCCTTCTTGGCCAGTGCGTTGAATTTCATGATGAGTGATCGTTCCTGATCAGAAGCAGTCGAGCAAGGCTCGACTCTACAAATAAAGCGGAGCAACAGCCCCGCCCTTGATTTTATTCCTTTGATTCACGTGGCTGACGCGCACGGAGAATGTCCGTGGCCGGGTGGGTGGGCTGCGCAGGGGCGTGAGCCGCATGGATGCGGCGACCGAGCTTACAGGGACGTACTTGC
>NZ_JACVTV010000120.1:0-12642 GCF_016624625.1 Stenotrophomonas sp. S41
CCCCCCCCCCCCCCCCCCCCCCCCCCCCCCCCCCCCCCCCCCGCCATCCCATGGAATGCAGGCTTTTGCTATTGAAGTTGCCGGCCAGAGGCCGGTGCCTCTGCGGGTGCCGGGCGGCAGCCCGGCCCAAGCCCCCACCCACGCAGGTAGAATGCACACATGGCTCTCTCCCTGCTCTCGTCCCTCAAGCCAGTCGCCGGCCGCGCCCTGCAGACCGCACTGAACCGCGCACTGGCGCTGGATCCGGATACCCGGCACGCCCTGGCCAGCCTCCACGGCCGCCACATCGACCTGACCCTGGACGCACCGTCGCTGGCGATGCGCATCAGCGTCGATGGCGACATGCTGCGCGTCGGCCCGGTGGATGCACAGGAAGCCGACCTGGCCGTGCGCAGCAGCCTGGCCGGCGTGCTCGCCCAGCTGCCGCTGCTGGCCAACGCCCGCCGCGGCAACGACAACGGCAAGGGCCGCGTGCGCGTGGCCGGCGATGCCGAACTGGCGCGCCGCCTGCAGCAGCTGGCCAAGGGCTTCGACCCCGACTGGCAGCAGCCCTTCGTCAGCGTGTTCGGCGAAGTGCTCGGCGTGCAGGTCGCCAACACCCTGCGCAGCGCCCTGCAGCACGCGCGCCAGGGCGCCATCGACCTGGCCCACAGCGCCGCCGAATTCATTACCGAGGAGTCGCGCGACGTGGTGCCACGTGCCGAACTGGATGCCTTCCACGACGACGTAGACGTGCTGCGTGACGACGTCGAGCGCCTCGGCGCACGCGTGCAGCGCCTGCGGGGTGCCGCATGAAGGCGCTGCTGCGGGCCAACCGCATCGGCCGCGTCATCCTGCGCTACCGCCTCGACGACCTGCTGCAGGGCACCCCGGCCGAGCGCTGGCTGCGCCTGGCCAAGCCCTTCGTACCGCGTGCCTCGGCCGACATCGCCTCGCAGTCGCGTGGCGCGCGCCTGCGCCTGGCGCTGCAGGACCTGGGCCCGATCTTCGTCAAGTTCGGCCAGATCCTGTCCACCCGCCGCGACCTGGTGCCGCCGGACGTGGCCAACGAACTGACCCTGCTGCAGGACCGGGTCAAGCCCTTCGACGGCGACACCGCGCGCCGCATCGTTGAAGAAGCGCTGGGCCTGCCGGTCAGCGAAGCCTTCGCCAGCTTCGACACCGAGCCGCTGGCCTCGGCCTCGATCGCGCAGGTGCATGCCGCGACCCTCGCCGATGGCCGCCAGGTGGTCGTGAAGGTGCTGCGCCCGGGCATCGAGAAGCAGATCGACGCCGACATCGCCCTGCTCAATTCGCTGGCCGCGCTGGTCGAACGCACCCACCCGCGTGCCGACAAGATCCGCCCGCGCGAAGTGGTGGCCGAAGTCGAGAACACCCTGGCCGCCGAGCTGGACCTGCAGCGCGAAGGCGCCAATGCCAGCGTGCTGCGCCGCTTCTGGGAAAACAGCGACGACCTGTACGTGCCGGAAGTGATCTGGAGCCACACCGCCGAGCGCGCGCTGACCCTGGAACGGGTGTGGGGCATTCCCTCCGATGACATCGTCGCGCTGGACAAGGCCGGCATCGACCGCAAGGCGCTGGCCGCCAAGGGCGTGCGGGTGTTCTACACCCAGGTGTTCCGCGATAACTTCTTCCACGCCGATGCGCACGCCGGCAACATCTGGGTCGACACCGATCCGGCGCGCCGCGACAACCCGCGCTTCATCGCGCTGGATTTCGGCATCATGGGCCAGCTCTCGCAGGAAGATCAGTACTACCTGGCCGAGAACTTCATGGCCATCTTCAACCGCGATTACCGCCGCATCGCCGAACTGCACGTGCAGGCGCGCTGGATGCCGGACAACGTGCGCATCGACGACCTGGAAGCGGCCGTGCGGTCGGTGTGCGAACCGTACTTCACCCGCCCGCTGTCGCAGATCTCGCTGGCCGAGGTGCTGCTGAAGCTGTTCCGGGTGGCCCAGCGCTACCAGCTGACCCTGCAGCCGCAGCTGATCCTGCTGCAGAAGACCCTGCTGAACATCGAAGGCGTGGGCCGCCAGCTGGATCCGCAGATCGACATCTGGGCGGTGGCCAAGCCGGTGCTGGCGAAGATCCTGCGCGAGCGCTACAGCCCGCGTCGGGTCGTGCGCGAGATCGGCAAGCGCCTGCCGGAAATCATGACCCACGCGCCGGACATGCCGCGCCTGGTGCACGCCTGGCTGACCCAGCAGGTGGAAGGCCGCCACGAACTGGCGATGCGCTCGCGTGACCTGGTCACCCTCGATGCCAGCCTGCAGCGCCTGCAGAAGCGCGCGGTCGGTGCCATCACCGGCGTCGGCCTGCTGGCCATCGCCACGCTGATGTACGTGCTGCAGCCGCCGGGCTGGTACTGGGGCGACCTGCCGGTGCTGAGCCTGGGCGCGGCCGCGGTGGGGGCCTTCGCCCTGGCCCGCGCGTGGTGGCGGTGAACACCGCACTGCAGGCGCTGAAGGATGAACTGGCCCGCCACGGCGCGGCCAACGATGCTCGCGAGACCGAACGCGGCCGGCGCATGCTGAACATCACCGCCGACACCGGTGAGCTGCTGTCGGTGCTGGTGCGCTTCGGCCAGGCGCGGCGGGTGCTGGAAATCGGCACCTCCAACGGCTATTCCACGCTGTGGCTGGCCGAAGCCGCAGCGGCGGTCGATGGTCACGTGACCACGCTGGAATACGCCGCCGACAAGGTCGCGCTGGCGCAGGCGAATTTCGAACGCAGCGGCCTGGCCGGGTGCATCCGCCTGGTGCACGGCGATGCCGGGCAATGGCTGGCCAGCGCCGCCGATGCCAGCATCGACCTGCTGTTCCTCGATTCGGACCGCGAACAGTACGCCGGCTGGTGGCCGCAGCTGCGTCGCGTGCTGCGCCCCGGCGGCCTGCTGGTAGTCGACAACGCCACCTCGCACGCTGCACAGATGGAGCCGCTGCGCGCGCTGCTGGACGCCGACGCGGCCTTCAGCACCAGCCTGGTACCAGTGGGCAACGGCGAACTGCTGGCCGTGCGCAACGGCTGACCACCCTCTTTGTAGAGCCGAGCCATGCTCGGCTACCACAGGTAGATGCCAACCTTGGTTGGCACGCTGTTTCCAATCGCGCACAGCAGCCGAGCATGGGCTCGGCTCTACAGGGGAGGGGGCGCCCTTATAATCGCGCGGTGAGCACCGAACCTGACACCCTCGCTGCGGTCGAGATCGAAACCGCCCCCCTGCAGCTGCTGCATCTGGACGAGCGCCTGGCCGTGGTCAACAAGCCGGCCGGGCTGATGGTCCATGACAGCAAGCTGGCCCGTGGCGAAGACGATTTCCTTGCCGACCGCCTGCGCGAGCAGCTGGGCCGGCCGATCTTCCTGGTGCACCGCCTGGACCGCGCCACCAGCGGCTGCCTGCTGCTGGCCTTCGACCGCGAGACCGCCAGCGTGCTGGGCAAGGCGCTGATGGGCGGCGAGGTGAGCAAGGATTACCTGGCCATCTGCCGTGGCTGGCCGGCCGAGGAGGCCTGGCAGGTCGACCACGACCTGGACGGCGGCCCCGGCAAGCCGGTGAAGAAGCCGGCGGTGACCGATTTCCAGCGCTTGGCCACCGGCGAGCTGTCGGTGCCGGTGGGCGACTTCGCCAGTTCGCGCTACGCGCTGCTGCGCTGCCAGCCGCAGACCGGCCGCTTCCGGCAGATCCGCCGCCACCTCAAGCACCTCTCGCATCACCTGATCGGCGATACCAGCCACGGTGACGGGCGCCACAACCGCAATTTCCGCATGCAGGGCGTGCACCGCATGCTGCTGCACGCCGAACGCCTGCGTTTCCCCCACCCCGACGGCGGCACGGTGGACGTGCGCGCGCCGGTGGACGGTGAATTCCAGAAGGCCCTGGACCTGTTCGGCTGGCAGGTGCCGTAACCGATCCGGGGTCGGATCCCTTTCCCGCAGGCAAAGGGCTCTGACCCCATCCATCCCGACGTCCCGGCGTTATTTCTTTTCCGGCTCGTTGAGGATCGCCTGCATGTCCTTCTCCAGGTCGGCCATCAGCGGCTTCATCTTTTCCTGGATGGCGATCATCACGTTCTGCATCAGCAGCGGGGTCTTGTCCAGCAGGCTCTGCCCGGCCGAGCTCTCGTAGAACTCGGCCATCGCCAGCACGTCTTCCTTGCTGAAGCTCTTCTTGTAGAGATCCACGTACATCGGCCGCAGCTGCTGCCAGGACAGCGCCTGGGTCAGGGTGGCGGTGGTGCGCTGCTGCATGCGCTGCAGCTGCTCGGTCTGCTGCGGGGTCAGCTGGCGCTGCCGGGCGATGTCCTCGAACTGCTGGCGCTGCATCGTCTGCAGCTGCGGCAGCATGCCGTCCAGCATGCTCTGCGCACGCGAGGCAGCCAGCAGGCGGTTGATGTCGGCATCGGTGGGCGCTGCGGCCAGGGCCGGCGCGCTGGCCGCGGCCAGTGCCAGCAGCAGCACGGTACGGCGCAGGCCGGTGGACAGGGCGGGAATGAAGCGGGTCATGCGAAGCTTCCTGCGGTACATGGGATGGCCAGCATACCCGCTGCACAGGCGAAGGCGACGTGTTCGGTGCCTGATCGGCGGCATACGGTGCGCGATGGCATCCACGGCAACGTGGCTGCCGCTACAATGCGCGGATGGGCAGTGGACCAGTCACCATCAGCGCGCAGCTTGAAATCCCCGACGGCGAGATCGTCGAGCGGTTCGTGCGTGCCAGTGGTGCCGGCGGGCAGAACGTCAACAAGGTTTCCACCGCGGTGGAACTGCGTTTCGACGTGGCCAACTCGCCCTCGTTGCCCGACCCGTTGCGTGAGCGCCTGCTGGCGCGCCGCGACCGGCGGATGACCGGCGAAGGCGTGCTGGTCATCGACGCGCAACGGTTCCGGACCCAGGATCGCAATCGCGAGGATGCGCGCGAGCGGCTGGCGGCCTTCATCCAGGCCGGGTTGAGCGTGCCCAAACCACGCAAGGCCACCAAGCCGACCCACGGGTCGAAACTGCGTCGTCTGGACGCCAAACGCGGGCGCGCGCAGATCAAGCGCGGTCGCTCATCACGTGACTGGGAGTGATTGCTTGAACAAGCCGAATTCATTGCTGCCGGCCGTGCCGCCGCAGATGCCGCAGGTCAAACCCAACGCCTTCCTGCGCTGGCTGGCACGCTGCACCCTGCGTGTGGGCGGCTGGAAGGTGGTCGGCACCCTGCCCAACGTTCCCAAAGTGGTCTTCATCATCGCCCCGCATTCGTCCAACTGGGACGGCCTGTGGGGCATGGCGGCCAAGATCGCGCTGGGCATGAAGGTGAAGGTGCTGGGCAAGGCCTCGCTGTTCTGGTGGCCGCTGGGCCCGCTGCTGCACAAGCTGGGCGTCATCCCGCTGGACCGCAGCGCGCCGCAGGGCACCGTCGGCCAGGCCGTGGACCTGCTGCGCAACAACGAGAAGATGTGGTTCGCCATCACCCCCGAAGGCACCCGCAAGGCCGTGAAGGACTGGAAGGCCGGCTTCCTGAAGATCGCGCGGATGGCTGACGTGCCGATCCTGGCCGCGTATTTCCACTACCCGGAAAAGACCATCGGCATCGGCCCGCTGTTCCAGCCGACCGGCGATGATGCCGCCGACATGGCCGCCATCCGTGAGTTCTACCGGCCCTGGATGGGCAAGACCCGCGGCACGGTCTGAGCCGGCCACGGCCGGCAACCGAGGCGCCACGTCCGGCACATGCCGGGCGAGCGCGACAGGAGTAGGGTGGAGGGCTGGTATCCCATACCGTCCGCCCAAGGAGCGTTTTACATGTCGCGTACCGTAGTCCTGGCCGCCGCCATCAGCCTGGCGCTGGCGGCCTGTTCCGGCAAGGAGTCCACCCCCGTGTCCGAAGCACAGAAAGCCCCGGCCCAGCAGCCGGCCGAAGCCTCCACCAACCCGCTGCTGAGCGCCAGCACGCTGCCGTTCCAGGCGCCGCAGTTCGACAAGATCAAGGACAGCGACTACACGCCGGCCTTCGAAGAAGGCATGCGCCAGCACCTGGCCGATGTCCGCAAGATCGCCGACAACGCCGAGCCGGCCACCTTCGACAACACCATCGTGGCGATGGAGCGCAGCGGCGAGACCCTGAACCGCGTGTCGCGCATCTTCTTCGGCCTGGTCCAGGCCGATGGCACCGAAGCGCGCCAGAAGATCCAGGAAGACATCGCCCCGAAGCTGGCCGCGCACCAGGACGAGATCAACCTCGACCCGAAGCTGTTCGCCCGCGTGAAGTCGCTGTACGACCAGCGTGACACGCTGGAGCTGGACCCGGTACAGAAGCGCCTGGTCGAGCATTACTACGACGGCCTGGTGCGCGCTGGCGCGCAGCTGTCCGACGCCGACAAGGCGAGCCTGCGCAAGCTCAACGTGGAAGAGACCACCCTCTCCACCCAGTTCCACACCCGCCTGGTGGCCGCCACCGCTGCGGCAGCCGTCGTCGTCGACGACAAGGCCAAGCTGGCCGGCCTGGACGAGAACGCGATCAACAACGCGGCCAACGCCGCCAAGGATCGCAAGCTCGATGGCAAGTTCGTGCTGCCGCTGCAGAACACCACGCAGCAGCCGGTGCTCGGTTCGCTGAGCGACCGTGACCAGCGCGCCGCCGTGCTGAAGGCCTCGGAAACCCGTGCCGAGCGTGGCGACAAGAACGACACCCGCGAGACCGTGCAGCGCCTGGCCCAGCTGCGTGCGCAGAAGGCCAAGCTGCTCGGCTTCGAGACCTTCGCCGACTACCAGCTGGGCGACCAGATGGCCAAGACCCCGGCCGCGGCGCTGAAGCTGCTGACCGACACCGTGCCGGCCGCCACCGCCAAGGCCCGTGCCGAAGCCGGTGAGATCCAGAAGGTGATCGACGCCCAGAAGGGTGGCTTCCAGGTTGCCGCCTCGGATTGGGACTTCTACGCCGAGCAGGTCCGCAAGGCCAAGTACGACCTGGACGAATCGCAGGTCAAGCCGTACTTCGAACTGGACAACGTGCTGCAGAACGGCGTCTTCTACGCCGCCACCCAGCTGTACGGCATCACCTTCAAGCCGCGCACCGACATTCCGACCTACAACCCGGACATGAAGGTGTACGAAGTGTTCGACAAGGACGGCACCTCGCTGGCCCTGTTCTACACCGACTACTTCAAGCGTGACACCAAGTCCGGCGGCGCCTGGATGGACGTGTTCGTCGAGCAGGACGGCCTGACCGGTGCCAAGCCGGTGGTCTACAACGTCTGCAACTTCACCAAGCCGGCCGATGGCCAGCCTGCGCTGATCAGCTTCGACGACGTCACCACCATGTTCCATGAGTTCGGCCACGCCCTGCATGGCATGTTCTCGAACGTGAAGTACCCGTCGATCGCCGGCACCGCCACCTCGCGCGATTTCGTCGAGTTCCCCTCGCAGTTCAACGAGCACTGGGCGCTGGACCCGAAGGTCTTCGCCCACTACGCCAAGCACTACAAGACCGGCGAAGCGATGCCGCAGGAACTGGTCGACAAGATCCTCAAGGCACGCAGCTTCAACCAGGGCTATGCGACCACCGAGTACCTGTCGGCCGCACTGCTTGACCTGGCCTGGCACACGCAGAAGGCCGATGCCCCGCTGCAGGATGTGGGCGCCTTCGAAGCCAGCGCGCTGAAGAAGTTCAAGGTCGACCTGCCGCAGGTGCCGCCGCGTTACCGCACCACCTACTTCGACCACATCTGGGGCGGCGGCTACTCGGCCGGTTACTACGCCTACTTCTGGGCCGAAGTGCTGGACCATGACGCCTACCAGTGGTTCACCGAACACGGTGGCCTGACGGCGGCCAACGGCCAGGAGTTCCGCGACAAGATCCTCTCGCGCGGCAACAGCGTGGAACTGTCGACCCTGTACCGCGATTTCCGCGGCAAGGACCCGTCGGTGGAACCGCTGCTGAAGTTCCGCGGGCTGAAGTAAGAAATACAAAACGGCGGGGGCAACCCCGCCGTTTTTCGTTGCGATACCCGGGGTCGGATCCCGTTGCGCGCCGCGCAATGGGCTCCGACCCCGTTTGCGTTACGCACCTTTTACGCCCCACGCCCTCTCCCGGCATCGCACCTTTACGGCCTGCACGCGCATCGTGTGCCTACCGCGCCGCAGGGCGCTTTGTGCAAGGTGGTGTATGACCCTCCTGGTGATCCGGCACGCGCCGTCGTCCGCGCCGCGCCCGCAGCTTCCGCTGGAACTGTGCGGCCATCGCGTGCTGTGCAACGACTGCGCCAGCCTGTCCGATGTGCGCCACTGCCTGTGCCAGGCACAGGCCGACGACTGGGTGCTGCTGGACGTAGGCGTGGCCGACGACGCGCAGTGGCAGGCCGAGGGCGGCGCCCTGCAGGCGGCGCTGGAGCGCATGCCTGCCTCCTACATCGAACTGCAGGCCCCGCACGCGCCGGGCCTGGATGCACGCCTGCGCCTGCAGCACGGGCCGGCCGCGGTGGTGGTCGACCAGCGCAGCCAGCAGGCGGGCTACCCGCTGTCGCTGGCCATCGTCGGCCGGCGCCTCGCGCAGGAGGGCTGAGCCATGTCGATCTTCATCATCCGTGGCCCGGAAGCCGCCGGCACGCTGATCCGCACGGCGCTGCCGCTGCCCGCACCGGTGCTGAAATCGCTGGTGCATCGCGCGATCGACGCCGGCACCAGCGTGGCCATCCGCGCCTGCGGTTCGGAACAGGAACTGCTGGACGCGCTGCGCGTGGCAGACCACAGCCGCGGCGAAGTGACCCTGCTAGACCCCGGTGCCTGTGCCGGCAGCCTGCGCCTGCAACGCCTGTTGCCGTACCTGCACAACGCCTATGTGGAAGTGCACGACGATGGCGCGGTGGCCGAACCCTGCCTGCCGGCCGGTGTCGGCCAGCGCCTGGGCATCGCCGCCGGCTACGGCGCGCAGAGCTACGTGCTGGCGCTGGACATCGCCCTGGACCACCTCGGCCTGGCCGAGCACGCCAACCGCGTGCACGTCGGCACCTGACGCGCGCCGGGGTCGGATCCCTTTCCGCCCGCGGAAAGGGCTCTGACCCCACCGTCAGGGGGCGGCATCCGGGAACCTCCCGCGCCCACCGCAGGTCTCACCCAGCTTCCACCCACCGGAACCTGTCATGGACGCCGCCGCCCGCCCCCCGTTTGCCGAACGCGCGCTCACCTGGCTGAAGAAGGAAGCGCTGCCGCTGCTGGTCATGCTCGGCCTGCTCGCCGCGGCCCGCGACACCCTGGCCAACCACTACGTGGTGCCCAGCGGCTCGATGCAGCCGACCCTGCAGCCCGGCGACCGCGTGGTGGTGGACATGCGTGCCTATGGCCTGCGCCTGCCGTTCACCGGCCAGCAGCTGCTGGCCACCGGCACCCCGCAGCGCGGCGAGGTGGCCGTGTTCGATTCGCCGGCCGATGGCACCCGCTTGATCAAGCGCGTGGTGGCCGTGGCCGGTGACCACGTGCAGCTGCATGGCGGCCACCTGGCCATCAACGGCCAGCCGCTGCAGATCGCCGACCTGCGCGACACCGAAGCCTTCGGCGAGCGCCAGGCCGAGCTCGACCTCGACATGGGCGGCGGCCCCGACATCGCCGACCTGGTGGTGCCCGACGGCAAGCTGCTGGTGCTGGGCGACCACCGCGGCAACAGCTTCGACGGCCGTTTCTTCGGCTTCGTCGACGCCGGCAAGGTCTACGGCCGCGCCGTGGCCATCTACTACCGCCGCGGCGATGGCTTCGAGTGGAAGCACCTCTAAGCTGAATTGATACGTTCTACATATCGATCCTGACTCATCAGGTTATGGATCGACTGGATCGAGGGGCCTACGCTGGTCCCCGTACCCCCACGTCGGCCGCCCCCACGGCCCTTCGATCCCATGACTGGCGAAACTGCGGCGTCCCTCAGCGGCCGCCCCCGCACCTCCGATTCCGTTGTCGATACCCGCATCCAGCAGGGCACCCCGGCGTTCCGGCGCACGGCGGTCGCGCTGTTCCTGGCGGGGTTCTCGACCTTCGGCCTGCTGTACACGGTGCAGCCGCTGCTGCCCGAGTTCAGCCGCCACTTCGGGGTGTCCGCCGCCGGCAGCGCGATGTCGCTGTCGCTGAGCACCGGCACCCTGGCCGTGGCCATGCTGCTGGCCGGCCTGCTGTCCGATGCGATCGGCCGCCGGCCGATGATGATTGCCGCGCTGATGGCCTCGGCCCTGCTGTCGCTGTGCACCGCGCTGGTCGATGACTGGACCACCATGCTGGTGCTGCGCACGCTGCTGGGCCTGGCCCTGAGCGGGGTGCCTGCCGTGGCGATGACCTACCTGGTGGAGGAAATGAACAGCCGCGCGCTGGGCCTGGCCATGGGCCTGTATATCGGTGGCAACGCCATCGGTGGCATGAGCGGGCGCCTGCTGGCCGGCATCATCGCCGACCACTGGGGCTGGCGCTGGGGCATCGGCGCGGTCTCGATCATCGCTGTGGCCAGCACCGTGCTGCTGTGGCTGCAGCTGCCGCCGTCGCGGCACTTCCAGGCCCGCCGCGGTGGCCTGCGCCAGCTGCCCTCGCGCTGGCGCACGCTGTTCGCCGACCCGGGCCTGCCGTGGCTGTTCGCCACCTCGTTCGTGCTGATGGGCGTGTTCGTCACCCTCTACAACTACCTGGGCTATCACCTGCTGGCGCCGCCGTACCACCTCAGCCAGACCGTGGTCGGCCTGATCTTCAGCGTGTACCTGGTCGGCACCTTCAGCTCGGCATGGATGGGCCAGCAGGCCACGCGCTACGGTCGCGGCCGCGTGCTGACCATTGCCTTCGGCCTGATCGGTGCCGGCATCGTGCTGCTGTCGATGCCGTGGCTGACCACGATGGCGCTGGGCATCGCGCTGGTCACCTTCGGTTTCTTCGGTGGCCACTCGGTGGCCAGCAGCTGGGTCGGCAGCCGCGCCGGTTCGATGCGTGCCGAAGCCTCGGCGCTGTACCTCTTCGCCTACTACCTGGGCAGCAGCGTGCTCGGCGCCGTCGGTGGCCTGGCCTATGCCGCCTGGGATTGGCTGGGCGTGTGCCTGTTCACCGGCGTGCTGACCCTGCTCGGCGGCGGCATCATCTGGGCCCTGCAGCAGCGCGCCCCGCAGCCGGTTACCGCTTGAGATCTGCCGGCCGCTGGCCGGCAACACGGCCTGTGTTGATGGGTCGACGGTAGCGCCGGGCCATGCCCGGCGAGCGCGCAGCGCGGCGCATCACCCGCCCGCGAACGCCCCGCGCAGCAATCCGGCGAAATTGCGGATCAACGGCGTCACTCCCTCGCGGCGCCAGGCCAGCTGCACTTCCGAATGCGCCCCGGCGTCGGCCATCGCCACGAAGCGCGCGCCTTCCACCCGGATGTGGTCGCATGACGACGGCAGGATCGCCGCACCCAGACCGGCTGCCGCCAGGCTGATCAGCGTCGATGCCTCGCCCGCCTCCTGCACGATGCGCGGGGTGAATCCCGCCGCCGCACACAGCGCGATCATGTGGTCGTGGATGCCGGCCCCGGCACTGCGGCGGAACGCCACGAACGGCTCCTGGGCGAAATCACGCAGCGCCAGCGTGCCCTGCTTCGACAGCCGGCGCAGGGCAGGGTGGTCGGCGTGCACGATCAACGCCAGCGGATCGACAAACAGGCTGTGCGCCACCAGTTCCGGCGGCAGCGCACGCTTGCGGATGATGCCCACGTCCAGGCTGCCATCGAGCAGCGCATCGATCTGCTGCAGGGTGTTCATCTCGCTCAGCTGCAGGCGCACCTGCGGGTACTGCTGCCGGTACTGCAGGATCGACCGCGGGATCTGCGGCGACAGCGGCGTGGCCCTGGTGAGGCCGATGTGCAGCTCGCCCTGCTCACCGCGCTGCGCGCGCTGCACCTCATCCACCGCCGTTTCCACCTGCTGCACGATGGCCCGCGCCCGCTCCTGCAGCAGCTCACCGGCGGCAGTGAGCTGCACGCGGCGATGGCTGCGCACGAACAGCCGCGCCCCGATCAGCTCCTCCAGCTGCCGGATCTGCTGGCTGAGCGGCGGCTGCGACATCCCCAGCCGCTCGGCCGCCTGGCCGAAGTGCAGCGTATCGGCAACGGCGAGGAAGTAGCGCAGGTGGCGGAGTTCGATGGACATGCAGCAGCGGCAGATGACACGCCCGGTCGGCCTGCCTATCTTACGGGCAGGAACCTGCAACGGCCGGAGCGCCATGACTCGCGACCCGACAATCCATGTCGAGTGGCTGGATGCCTTTCTGATCTGGGCTGAAAACCATGGCACTGCCACGCGCTGCCGCCCGACAGAAAAGCCTGCCGGTAGCCTCGACATCGACACTGAGCACGTTGTTTCCAACATCACCTACTGGAGCTCGGGCGAGTGCGATGCAGCAATCCTCGACGTCAGCTCGGGGCAGTCGGTCTACCAGCGCAGCTGGAGTGACCTGCAGCCGGCTGATTTCGAGACGGCCTTCGCGCCGTGGTTGGCCATCGTGCGCGGCCACAGGACGTAATCGCCATCGGCGTGAGTTTCACATTGGGTTGGATCGCGGCCAAACGTCAGGCGTCGCAGAAATGGGGTCAGAGCCCGTTGCGCAGCAACGGGATCCGACCCCGTGCCGACCAACGGTCGGCACCCACCATCAGCAGCGGGA